>JASBSE010000010.1 GCA_030149115.1 Winogradskyella sp.
TCGTCTAGCATTAATAGGCAAGTCAGTACTACTACAAAAATGACTAAGCCTCCGAGTATATTATTTCTCATAAGTAGGTTTTTTGGGGCTAATTATGCAATAAATTAAAATAATTATCCGTTAAAAACCAAATTTATTCGACGAAATGCATTTTATAAAATATTCCCTTTCAGCTTTTTATGCAACAACATAGCGTTAGTATCTGAGAGTTTCGAAATAAATAAACACACAGAAAGTAAATTGTTGTATAAGGATTCATTTGATAAACTTACCGTTTCTGGCAAAAGATTCTGCAATAATTTATCATAATTAGACAAGCTATCGTTATATACATTTAAGGCTAAATTCCCGTAGGCATTGAGCAGTTGATTTAATATTTCGTATCCTGCAATCTCTTTATTTATAACCTCTTTTGATCGGTAGACTTTCTTGATGCTTAAATTAATGATATCGGTTATTTGAGCCTTGTACTGACTAACGTCTAGAAGTGCTGTTTCAAATTTCCCTTGTAAGATGGAGTCTTCATTTTTCATAAATATTGAAGCAGCTTCATCAATCAAAGTACTAATAGCCAATGCCCTCAAATAGCTAACTCTGTCTTCAGTAGTTTGTAAAGCATTATAATTTTTGGTTATGATTCTTCCCTTTACAAGTTTTATCAAGTACTCTAATGCATAATCTTCTTCAATCAATCCGAGATTTATTCCATCTTCAAAATCTATAATCGTATAGCAAATATCATCTGCTGCTTCTACTAAATAGGCTAGAGGATGCCTGTTGTAACTTAAATCCTTTTCACTTCTCTTAATTAAGCCTAAATCTAAAGCAACAGCCGAAAACATCTCTTTTTCACTTTGAAAAAAGCCATATTTTTTATCAACTATATGGTTG
The DNA here is from genome assembly GCA_030149115.1 of Winogradskyella sp. Taxonomy (GTDB): domain Bacteria; phylum Bacteroidota; class Bacteroidia; order Flavobacteriales; family Flavobacteriaceae; genus Winogradskyella. The sequence continues at coordinate 892 of JASBSE010000010.1, forward strand.
GTAGGCTTTTTTGGTAAAGACTCTTTCGGATATTTCATAAATGCACCAAGTGTGGCATAGCTTAATCGCAATCCACCAACTCTACCAGCTCTGCTCTCGGTTAAAATTTTAAAGCCATTAGCATTACCTTCAAAATCACATAAATCTTGATATTCTTTATCAGTTAATTCAGATTTAAACTGCACTCCATTACCATTTTTAAAATATGCTCCTATCGCTTTTTCTCCAGAATGACCAAAAGGTGGATTACCAATATCGTGTGCTAAAGCAGCAGCCGCTACAATAGCCCCAAAATCATTGATATTATAGCCATGTACATTTTCTAAATGTGGATGTTTCTCTAACAAAAGCTTTCCAACTTGCCTGCCTAAAGAACGCCCAACCACACTAACCTCTAAGCTATGTGTTAATCTGGTATGAACAAAATCCGTTTTAGATAGAGGCACAACCTGTGTTTTATCTTGTAGACTTCTAAACTCTGAAGAAAATATAATACGGTCATAATCAACCTCAAAACCAACACGAGTTTCGTCTTGTTCTTTTCTTAACCGTTTATTCTCATCACCAAAGCGTCTTAAAGACAATAATTGCTCCCAGTTCATATCTTAAAATTAAAGATGCAAGATAAATAAATTGGTATAGAATCATTTAGAAAAACTGTTTTCAATTATCATCTTTTTCAATGTTAAGAAATTGTATCCTTAACGCTAATTCACTTAATATTAAACTAACCTTTAACTAACTTTTTGGTCACAAAACTTTAATCATTGAGTAACCTCCTCAAGGGAATATCACATTTTCTTTGCATCACAATAAAAACTAAAAATTGTTTATTAAAAATTCAACTCAATGAAAAAATTACTTTTAATCGCGTTAGTAACTTCTACACTGGTATTTACTAGTTGTTTTAAAGATGATGATGCTCCTTTAATTGTAGAGACATCTACTACAATAATAAATGAAAACCCAGGTGGTGGTACAGGTGAAGATTGTCCTGTAATTGCTGTAACTGGTGAAATTGCAGATGGTACTGTTTGGACTAATGAAAACATTTATCAATTAAACCAAAAAGTTGTTGTACCTGCTGGAGCAACTTTAACGATTAATCCTGGAACTATCATTAAAGGTTCTTCAGGAACTGGTTCTTTAGCTTCTGCTTTAATTATTGCAAGAGGTGGTACTCTTAACGCTAATGGTACAGCTTCTGAACCAATTATCTTCACATCGACACAAGATAACATTACTTGTGGTCAGACTGCTGGTACTAATTTAGATGAAAATGACAGAGGTCTTTGGGGAGGTTTAATAGTATTAGGTAATGCACCTTGTTCTTTCTCTGGAGATATAGCTGAAGCTCAAATAGAAGGTATTCCTGCAGACGATACTTTTGGTCTTTATGGTGGTACTGATGCTAACGATAGCTCTGGTAGCATGAGATATATTTCTATCCGTCATGGTGGTGCTTTAATTGGTGAAGGTAACGAGATCAATGGACTTACTTTAGGTGGTGTAGGTGCTGGTACAATTATAGACAATATTGAGGTTGTTGGTAATGTTGATGACGGTGTAGAATTCTTTGGAGGTACTGTTGATGCATCTAACATTTTAGTATGGGCTCAAGGTGATGACGCTATAGATATTGACCAAGCTTACTCTGGAACAGTTGACAATGTAGTTGTTGTTTTAGGTGATATTTCTGATCACGCTTTCGAAATTGACGGTCCTGAAGGAACAGGTTCTGGTTTATTTACTTTAAGAAACGCTACAATTATTGGTAACACAGTAACTGCTAATGGTGAGTATGCTGATTACAGAAGTAACGCACAAGGTTACACAGAAAATGTTTATGCATATGGTTTTAAAGCTGAATCTGACGTTGAATTAGATAACGATGGTGTTGCAACAAACTATAACGATGGGATATTAACATTTGGTGCTTGGGAAATAGTATTACCTGAAGGTGTAACAGATGTTACTAGCCTTTTTGCAAACAAAGCAGAAACAGTAACTGTATCTGGCTTTGGATCTACTGCTACTGCAGTTACAGAAGGTGCACAAACAGTTGGTGCTACTACTTCTAACCTAAGCTGGACCTATGCTAATGCAGAAGGTGGTTTAGGATTCTAATAAACACTTTTAATTCATATAAATAAATCCAATGTCTACCAGGTAGGCATTGGATATATACAATATTACATGAAACATATAATAAAAGTTTTAGCTCTTTTTATTTTCATTTTAGCGACATCAACAGCATTCTCACAAGGAAAAGTAGCCGGAACAGTAATCGATGGTGAATTTAATGAACCTATGGCCTTTGCAAATATCTTAGTCAAAGGCACCTCAAAAGGTGTTACTACGGATTTTGATGGAAAGTTTGAAATGGAGCTAGAAGAAGGTACCTATACATTAGTATTCTCTTTTGTTGGGTATGCAACTAAAGAAATCTCAGATGTTATCATAAAAAACGGCGAGGTATTTACCTTAGATGTTTTGATGGAAACTAATTCTTTAGACACAGTTGTAATTACTACAACTACAAAAAGAAACACAGAAAGTGCTGTTTTAAATTTACAAAAAAAATCAGCCGTTGTAATGGATGGTTTGTCTTCTCAGGCTATTAAAAGTACTGGAGCAAGTAATGTTGCTGCTGCTGTAAAAAGTGTTCCTGGTGTTTCTATACAAGGTGATAAATATGTATTTGTACGTGGTCTTGGTGATCGTTACACAAAATCTATCTTAAATGGGATAGATATTCCAGGTTTAGATCCAGACCGTAACACGATTCAAATGGATTTATTTCCAACAAATATTCTTGACAATGTTATTGTTTTAAAGTCTGCATCTGCTGAATATCCAGCAGACTTTACTGGTGGTATTGTAGATATAGTTACAAAAGATTTTCCAAGTAAAGCTGAGTATTCCATCTCATTAGGTGGTGGTTATAACCCAGACATGCATTTCAACAATTCATATTTAACATCAGAAGGTAGTGATACTGACTGGTTGGGTTATGATGATGGGAAACGAAATGTTCCTGTTAACAGATATCAATTTGAGGAAGGTGTATTGGGTAATGGTATTAATACCACAACACTTACAACACTTACTAATAGTTTTGAAAAAGAACTAGCGGCTAAGCAAGAAACTAGTGGTATGAACTACGACTTTGGGTTTACCTTAGGTAATCAATACGACATTGGTGATGATAAATTAGGGTACCAAGCATCATTCTCTTATAAAAACGAAACAACGTTTTACAAAAACAGATTTGATGGTGCATACATAAAAAATCCACAAGACACATCAGACAATGAGTTAATTGCTGCTCTAGATTCTAGAGGTTCTGAAGGTATTAACAATGTGATTTTAAATGGTATGTTAGGTTTAGCTTATAAAACGGATAAATCTAAGTTTAAGGTAAATTTACTTCATGTACAAAATGGTGAGTCTACTGCAGGTTTCTTTAACCAGGTAATATCTCAGGACGGTACTGGAGGTGGATTAGAGCCACTTACTAAAAACTCTATTACCTATACAGAACGTTCAATCACCAACTTATTTCTTACAGGTAAGCACAGGTTAAATAGTATTACAGACGATAAGCCATTTAACTTTGAGTGGAAATTATCTCCTACCTTCTCTAAGGTAATGGATAAAAACCATAGAATTACACCTTTTCAGCAAGCTGATAATGGTAATTCATTCTTAAGTCCTTCTGCTTCAACATTACCTATTCAGCTATGGAGAAACTTATTGGAAGAGTCTTGGGCTGGTAAAGCAGATTTTGACAAAACTGTAGAGTTATTTGGTCGCCCTGCTAAAATAAAATTCGGAGGTGCATTTACTTATAAGTTTAGAGATTTTAGTATTGATGATTTTACCTTTAACATTCGTGGAGATCAGTCATATATTGCAGACGGTAATGCAAATAATTTGCTAGCTACTGAAAACTTATGGACACCAGAAACAGACGCGGGTACTTATGTTGTATTTACAGACAACTTTAACCCAAGAGATGCATATGAAGGTGAGCAACAAATTGGAGCTACTTATTTTTCAACTGAATTTAATATCACTGAAAAATTAAAAACAGTAGTTGGTTTAAGAACTGAGTTCTTTAGTTCATTCTATACAGGTGAAGATGCTGATAACGTATTCAATAGAGAATTAATCTTAGACGAATTTGATTTATTCCCATCAGCAAATGTTATTTATGCAGTTAACGATAAATCAAATTTAAGAGCATCTTACTCTCGTACTACAGCAAGACCTTCTTTTAAAGAAGCTTCTGTAGCACAAATCTTCGATCCAATTACAAGTAGATTGTTTATTGGTGATATTAACTTAGTACCAACATATATCAACAACTTTGATATACGTTACGAGTTTTTTGGTGAAGAAGGACAAATGTTTGCTATAAGTGGTTTCTATAAAGACTTTACAGACGTAATTGAGCAAACATTCTTTGTCTCTGCTCCAACACAGCTTACTGTAGGTAACTTAGGTGACGCTGTTGTTTATGGTGCAGAACTTGAAGCAAGACAAAGATTAGGGTTTATCTCTGAAGGTTTAAACAACCTTAAGGTAACAGCCAATTTCTCTTTAATTAAATCTGAGTTAACAATGTCTGATGACGAGTATAACGGTAGAGTTGCTTCAGCCAGAGATGGAGAATCAATTGACAGAAAAAGAGATATGCAAGGACAAGCTCCTTATTTAATTAATGTTGGATTAAATTACGACAATAGTGATATTGGTTTAAGAACCGGATTATTCTACAACGTACAAGGTGAAACTTTAGAAGTTGTTGGTATTCGTGAAGTACCAGATGTTTATACTCAGCCTTTTAACAGTTTAAACTTTACGTTAAACAAATCTTTTGGCGAGAATCAACGTTCATCTATAGACCTTAAAGTATCTAATATACTTGGTGACGAAAGATTAAGTGAGTATGAGTCTTTTGGTGCAAGCAATCAAATTTTTTCATTGAGAGAGCCAGGCACTGAAATATCATTAGGTTACACTTTTAAGTTCTAAGACAAACATTAAATTGTCCATAAAGTAAAAAAGGCGTTCTAAATTTAGAACGCCTTTTTTATTTAAGTATCGACAACTACTAGTTGTTAATGGCAACTTTGGTTTTGTTATCCCATTGGTTAACACTTACAATTTTAGAATCAATAAAATCTACTTCTTTTAAAGATTCACCTTGCCAGAAAAACCATTTTCCAACTTTTTTACCATCTTCATAATTTCCTAATGCTACTTTATTTCCTTCTGCATCATAGCTTTTCCACTCACCATGAACATTACCATCTGCATTAAATACTCCTGTTTGACTTATTTCACCATTATCATGATAATATGTAACGTAAGTTAAGTCGCCTTTCTTCTCTAACTTTGGTTCTTTACTGTCTTGTGCATAAGAGAAAGCTACACTAAGCATCATAAGAACAATTACTAAATTTCTCATATTCATTTGGGCTTTAATTAATAATTACATCACAAACATAACATTAATTTTACATTTAAACAACTTTTACATAACATTAACTTAACATTGAACCTGTAAGAAACTAATAATCAATATTTTGTGATATCATAAATTCATAACATTAGACAACATTTAATTAAATTCCCATGTTTACTATAAAAACAATTCTATTTTTTTTTAAACCCAACAGAATATCATAACATTTAGGTAACATAACGTTGAAATTAAAAGAAGAAATTTGCGTACAATTATAGTTACTCTTTTAAATGGAAAACCTCTATATCTATATGCTAGCTGCATTAGCGTTTTTAGCTGTTGCAGACTTAGTAGTTGGTGTAAGTAATGATGCTGTAAACTTCTTAAATTCTGCCATAGGCTCTAAAGCCGTTTCTTTTAAAACCATAATGATTGTTGCAAGTATAGGTGTTGCTGTTGGTGCAATGACATCTAGTGGAATGATGGAGGTAGCAAGGAAAGGAATATTTAATCCTGGAGAATTTATGTTCAACGAGATTATGGTCATTTTTATGGCTGTTATGTTAACAGATATTCTTCTTTTAGATTTCTTCAATACAATGGGTTTACCTACCTCAACTACGGTTTCAATTGTATTTGAATTATTAGGCGCATCGGTAGCAGTAGCCCTTATTAAAATATATTCTGACAGTTCTAAATCTATCATAGATTTAAGTAATTACATTAATAACGAGAAGGCCATTGAAATTATACTTGGCATTCTGCTCTCTGTAGTTGTCGCCTTTACGATTGGCGCTATTATTCAATATGTATCCCGTTTACTATTGTCTTTTAAATTTGAAGAAAAACCAGATTGGTATAGTGCTATTTTTAGTGGCTTTGCTATAACATCGATAATGTATTTTATTATCGTTAAAGGCTTAAAAAATGCAGCTTTCATACCACCTTCTGCTCAAGCATTTTTAAGTACTAACCCGTTTACCTTTATTGGTATAAGCTTTTTGGTTTTCACAGTACTTTCTATTCTGGCAATTAAATTATTTAATGCTAGGATTTACACTTTAATTATAATTATAGGAACATTTGCATTGGCTGTTGCTTTTGCAGGAAATGATTTGGTCAACTTTATTGGTGTACCAATTGCAGGATACGATTCGTTTCAAAAATGGCATGAAGCCTTCTTAACCTCTGGTATTTTACCATCACAATTTAGAATGGATGGTCTTGCTGGTAAAGTCCCTACAAACTCATATTTACTTCTTATTGCTGGTCTTATTATGGTACTTACTCTATGGTTTTCTAGCAAAGCCAAAGCTGTAGTAAAAACTTCTGTAGATTTATCAAGACAAGATGAAGTTAAAGAACGTTTTGAGCCTAACTACCTATCTAGAAACATTGTAAGACTCACCATTGGTTTTAACGAAAGTATAAACAGAATTCTACCTAATTCATATAAAAGTTGGTCAGAAAAAAGATTCATAAAACCTAAAGTTGTTGTAAAAGAACAAGACAAACCTGCTTTTGATTTGGTAAGAGCCGCAGTTAATTTAATGGTAGCTTCAGTTCTTATCTCAATTGCAACTTCTATGAAATTACCACTTTCTACAACCTACGTTACCTTTATGGTAGCTATGGGGACTTCTTTAGCAGATAGGGCTTGGGGAAGCGAAAGTGCCGTATATAGAGTTGCTGGTGTACTTAATGTAATTGGCGGTTGGTTCTTTACAGCATTTAGTGCTTTTGTTGCTGCTGCAGTAATGGCATTTATACTATATCATGGTGGTGGTTACGCTTTATCAGGATTATTAGTATTAGCAGTTGTTTTGTTAGTGAGAAGTTACATAGCACACCGAAAAAGCTCTAAAATAATGCGTGAAGAAGACCAGCTAGAAAAGGCTGAAAGCAGCTCTACTCAAGGGGTTATTCATGAAAGTGCTTCAAATATTGCCAACGTTATTAAGCGTGGAAACAGAATTTACACTTCTGCCATCAACGGTTTAGCTGTGCAAGATTTAAAACTTCTAAAAAAGAATAGAAGACAAATAGATAAACTTTCAACAGAAATTGATGACCTTAAGGATAACATTTTCTATTTTATAAGAAATCTAGATGAACCTAGTGTAGCTGCGAGTAATTTCTACATTAACATACTTGGTCATTTACAAGACATGACACAATCTTTAGACTATATTTCTAAAGCAAGTCATAAACACATCAACAATAATCATAAAAAGTTAAAGTTCAGTCAGGTTAAGGAGCTAAAAGATTTAGACTCTAAACTCGAAACCTTGTTTACTACAACTCAAACCGCATTTGAATCTAGATCATTTGAACAGATTGGTGCTGTATTGGAGACCAAAACCGAAATGTTTAACTTGGTTAAGGACAAAATACAAAAGCAGGTAGAACGCACAAGAAGTGAAGAATCTAGTCCAAAAAACACGACACTTTATTTTAGTTTACTATTAGAAACAAAGGACTTATTAACTGCCATGATGAATCTATTAGAAGAGTATTATCAATCTCATGACAGCTCAGTAGAACCTGCTAAGTTAATCTCTGACCAAGAAGAGTAAAATAAAAAACTATATACTGTAAAAAAGCCTTAGTAAACTAAGGCTTTTTTATGACTTAATTAAAAATATTTGCACTTGAACATCTAAAAAATGTATTTGGTCGTATATCTATTTGTATTAGATAAACTAATTTAAATCAAAAACATGAAAAAAATTTCAATGCTTTTAGTGGCAACAATTCTTTTAAGCTCTTGTGTTTCTAAGAAGAAATACATGGCCTTAGAACAAGAAAATGGAGAGATTAAAAGTCAACTAACCAAAACCAGAGTAGAAAAAGAAGATTTAGAAAACAAATTTGCACAAATTCAAGAACGTGTAGATCGATACAACGAAAAAATCAGCTCGTTAAATGAAGATGTAGAAGGCCTAAAAATGGAAAACGACATAAAACTAGATGTCAATAAAGATGGTACAGTTATGTCTAATGAAAGTAAACGTAAAATGCTAGCTACGTTAGAAAACGTCGATCCTGCCAAACTAGCTGAAGCTAAGACGTTGAAGGATTCAATGAATTTAGCAATTCAATACAATCTTGAGAAAACTATGAACAGCTCTGACCTTAATGAAGATGAAGATATTGCTGTTAATATTAATGAGACGGTGGTAATGATATCCATCTCAGATAAAATGTTGTTTAATTCTGGAAGCTATAGAATAAGTAGTAAGGCAAACGATATTTTGCAAAAGTTGGCAGATGTTATTAACTCAGAAGAAAGTATTGATGTAATGGTGGAAGGACATACGGACTCTAGAGGTATCAATACAGAAAAAATACAAGACAATTGGGATTTAAGTGTTTTAAGAGCTACTTCCGTTGTTAGAAAGCTACAACACACTTATAAAGTAGATCCTGCGAAACTTATAGCGTCTGGCCGTAGTAGTTACCAACCTTTGGTAGACAATAATACCAGAGAAAATCGTTCTAAAAATCGTAGAACACGTATTATACTAATGCCTAATATTGACAAGTTTTTTGCTTTGATGGAGGCAAATTAATTAATCCATTATTTTTTATAGAGGTGAAAAAAAAGCACTCTCCCGTATAATTCGGCATTGAGTGCTTTTTGCTTTTATACTACCCACTTTTAAAATTAAAAAAAAGAGTAGTTAAAGTTGTAATAATCAATCATTAAAACAACAAAGTTGTGAATAAAATGAATAATGATTCCATACCAAAGTGTATTGTATTTGCTTCTTATGTACCCTAAAATCAATCCAAATGGAAAAATCCAAATAAATGATATAAATGAGAAATGGATAAGTGCAAAAATAAAAGCTGTAGCAACAATGGTAATTCGCTCACTAACAACCTTCTGTAAGCTGTTAAACAAAAAGCCTCTAAACCCTAATTCCTCGAATATTGGTGGCAAAATAGCTGTAAACAGAATTGCCCACAGCAAAGGGTAATCTAAATATAAATACTCACTATAATAATTTTCATTAACCCCAAATAGTGATTCGTTTAAATAACCTATGGATAACGAAACTACTACTGCTGAAAACAGTGGAAATACAATTGAAAACCCTAAAACCTTTTTATTTAACTTAGGAATTTTATAAAGCTTTAAAATCTCTTTATAATCAAATAAAGAAAAACCAACAACCATTAGAGCAAAGACACTTTCTATTGCAATATCAACAGAAAGATTAAGTGGATACTCATTGTACAACAAATAAGATACCACAGCAAACAACAAAAAGGTGGCATAAAAAACTATAATCAAGTTTAATGATGAAGTTCTCTTATCTACAGTACTTTTATGAAGTTGTTTACCACATCTGGTACAAAACTTTACTTCTCTGTATATCTCTACATTACAACTGCTACAAATAATACTCATATTCCTTTAATCCTATTTACTTTTTTATTGAAGAAGCAGAATACACACCCACTCCGAGGTAAACTGTAATTATTATTTTGAATATAATACCTCTTAAAACTGTTGAAGGATCAAAAATAGCTGAGATAATCACTGTTGTTAAATAAAGGAATAACCCAAGTAATAACGCCGCCAAAGGTTTTTTAGAAGTCCAAGCACCCAATAGTAAATAAATGACTCCAAGAATCGCATTTGTAATTAATATTCCTACATCCTCATCTTCAAAAAAACCAAAAAAACCAAAAACAAGAACAATACCAGCCATAACATACAGTATATTTCTTGCTGATTTAATTTTCTTATCAGCACCCATATTCTGATTTTTTTGCATTGCTCTTCTAGCGTGGTACAGAGCTACTTCGCGTTCAGTACCTTTTTCTGGATATCCACACTCAGGGCAATATAAATCTTCAATATACATGGAAGTTTTACAAATTGTACATGCTAAATCTTGAGTTTGAATCATTGGTGCTTCTTCCATATTTGGAACTAGGTTTTTGAATGAAGCTACCAATATAGAAAAAAAGCAAATACCCATTTCAGTATCAATGAAATACTCGTTATTGGTAGAAAAAAATCGATTAGGCTTTTTGATATTGAATATTAGCTAACAAAACATAGCTACGAAGAACTATTAAAATAATAAACAAATAAAGCTATTTGAAATTTTTATCTGCAATTTTCTCTAATTCAGCGTACCAATCTTCTCCGAATTTCCTAATCAAAGCTTCCTTTACAAATTTATAGATAGGGACTTGTAATTCTTTACCTAAAGTACAGGCATCATCACAAATCTCCCATTTTTCGTAATTAACAGCAGAAAATTCAGAATAGTCCTTTACTCTAATTGGATAAAGATGGCAAGACACCGGTTTTTTCCAGCTTATTTCACCTTGGTTGTAAGCCTCCTCTATTCCACATAAAGCAGTGTTTTTGTCATCAAAAATAACATAAGCACACTCTGCTCCATTAATAAGTGGAGTTTCCAATTCTCCATAAGACGTTTTTACCCAAGCACCTTGAGCATCCAGAACCTCAACACCTTCCTTGCGCAAAAAAGGCCTTACTTTTGGATAGATATCATCTAAAATTTGAATTTCTTCCTCATCCAAAGGTGCTCCTGCATCACCATCTACACAACATGCACCTTTACATGCTGATAGATTACACACAAAATCCTTTTCTATAATATCTTCTGAAACTATGGTTTTTCCTAACTGAAACATACCGCAAAAATAAATAAACTTTACCGTTATTTAATATTGTTAATCCATAATAAAACAAGACCTTTGCGGCGAATTTTAAAAACGGAAATTATGCAGTTAGAAATTAAACAAATATTTACTGCTTTTATGGTTTTATTTGCTGTAATTGATATTGTAGGGAATATTCCAATCATTATCGATTTACGTAAAAAAGTTGGTCATATACAGAGTGAAAAAGCTTCATTAATTGCTGGTGTAATTATGATTGTTTTTCTTTTTGTGGGTAAAAGTTTATTAAACCTCATTGGTATTGATGTTAATTCATTTGCTGTAGCTGGTGCATTTGTTATATTCTTCATTGCATTAGAAATGATATTGGGTATAACACTGTACAAAGATGATGAAAGTAGTGCCGTAACTGCCTCAGTTTTTCCGTTAGCATTTCCTCTTATTGCTGGACCAGGAAGCTTAACGACATTATTATCACTTCGTGCAGAATTTGAAATTGAAAACATCATCGTTGCTGTAATCTGCAATGTTATTGTGATATATGTTGTCCTTAAAACCTCTGCTAAAATCGAAAAACTTATCGGTAAAAATGGTATTAATATTATTAGAAAAGTTTTTGGTGTAATTTTGTTAGCAATAGCTGTAAAATTATTTGCTCATAATATTAAAATGCTATTGGCTTAAACATTTTGAACATGAAGATTTTTACTTGGATATTAACCGTTATTGCTACAGGCTTTATAGTTTACAACGCGACAAAATTAAACTTTGACGCACTACTAACAGGCGAAAGTAAAATAGCAATTATCACAATAGTTGCGGCACTTTGTGCTATTATTTTATTACAAATTCTTAGAATCTCTAAGAAAATTGAAACCTTAAGCAAAAAAAGAAAATGAGTTTTGATGTACTGATCATCGGTGCTGGTGCAGCGGGCTTATCTTGTGCTCTAGTTCTAGGGTCTGCAAAAGATAAACCTTTTGCAAGAGACAAAAAGATTGGCATTATAGCGCATCAAAAAACTTCACATCTTCAAACAGCTCTGTTTAATAATGTCCTTGGTCTTAAACCTGGTACTTTGGGAGAGGATATTTTAAAGGAAGGCATACAACAGCTTAAGGACTTATATCCACACGTTACTCAAATAGATAAGGAGAAGGTAACACGCATAGAGCAACACACAGATGGTTATAAGGTTACTACTAATAAAAATGAATACTTATCTAAAATAGTAGTTATTGCTGTTGGCTACACTAATCTTTTTACAATAAAAGGGTTAGAAAATTATATTGAACCTCATCCTAGAGCTGCCAAAGAAAAAGACAGAATCTGGTTAAAAAACACAGATCATTTAATAGAAGATAATTTATACGTTGCTGGTACTTTAGCTGGCTGGCGAAGTCAATTTGCTATGGCCTCTGGTAGTGGTGCACATGTAGCCACAGATATTCTTACACTTTGGAATGGCGGCAAACACACCAAAGTACACGATAAAGTTATTGTTTAAAACTTGGGTATTCGTTACTAAGAAGTATCACTTCCTGCACCATGATATCTTCCTTGTTTAGGACTTCTTCAAAAGAATTATCATCAAATAACTGTCTAGCTAAGGTTGCTTTTATAAGACGTCTTATTTCATCATTATAAGCTACAAAAGTAATATTTGTACCTTCCTTTTGATTTACGTAATCTTGAAAGCGAACAACGATATCATCACTCACCTCAAAATTATTTATAAAATCATATTTTGTGACATCTTGATAAATACTTCTATCCTTATCCAATTCTTCAAAAACAAAGTAACCAAAATGACCTCTGCGTCTTAGATAGTTAATCGTTTCGTTATCAAAAGAACGGTCTACAGGCACAAAAACATCTGGTATAATTCCACCACCACCATACACTACTTTTCCTTTTGGTGTTGTGAATTTTAGCGAATCATCAACTTCAATATTATCCTCATCTGCTAACTCACCTGTTCTTAAACGTTTATAATAATCATTGTAATAAGCGTTATTGTCTCCGTTGGTATATGGTCTCTGAATGGAACGTCCTGTTGGTGTGTAATACCTAGAAACCGTTAAACGCACAGCACTGCCATCACCTAATGCCATTTCGCGTTGTACCAAACCTTTACCATAAGAACGTCTTCCAACTATAATCCCTTTGTCATTATCTTGTAACGCACCTGCAATAACCTCACTTGCTGATGCCGAATTTTCATTAATGAGAATATAGATTTCACCATCTTCAAAATCACCTCTTCTTGTGGCATAAGTACGCTCTTCTCGTCCCTTTTTATCTCTTGTAAACAAAATGAGTTTATCGTCTTCTAAAAACTCATCTGCAATTTGCTCTGCAATACCAAGAAAACCTCCAGGATTATCTCGTAAATCTAAAGCTAGTTTTGTAGCTCCTTGATCTTGCAAATCTTCTAAAGCCGTCTTAAATTCTTTAAAACTCGTTTCTGCAAAGCGATTCATTTTTATATAGCCTAACTCATCTGTTAACATATAAGCGGCATCAACACTTTTTATCGGAATTGATTTGCGCTTAACTTCAAACTCTAAAATCTCATCTTCGCTTTTTCGGTATACTGTGAGCTTAACTTTGGTGTTTTTGTCTCCTTTTAATTTTTTTGAAATGTACTCGTTAGTAATATTTCTGCCATAAATTGTATCTCCATCTGCTAAAAGAATTCTATCTCCACTCATTATACCAGCGCTTTCACTAGGACCATCTTCAGTTGGTTTTATAACAGCAATGGTATCTTTGTAAGGATAGTAATTGATACCAATACCCACAAAATCACCTTTCATGTTTTCTGTGATTCTTTCTAGGTCTTCCTTTGGGATATATGTTGAATGTGGATCTAGATTGTCTAAAATCCCGTTAACCGTAACATCTACAATGCTGTCGGTATTCACATCATCTACATATTCGTAATCTATGTAATCTATTAAGCGATTGAGTTTGTCCTTTTTACTATTGGTTGTAAAAAGATTATCTGAAGTATCTGTAAAGTTTAACTTTCCGCCAATGACAACACCTGCAGCAATAGCTACACCAACAATAAGTGGTATGTATTTATTCTTTGTTGCCATATTATTTCCCTTTTATAGGAATCTTAGCTTAATTCTTCTATCAACTCCAACTCTATTCCAGCCTTTTTCAAAAATTCTATACCAGAATCATCTTTGTAAGACTGAGAATAGACAACTCTTACAATACCTGCTTGATGTATTAACTTGCTACACTCCTTACAGGGCGATAATGTAATATACAAAGTTGCTCCTTTGCATGATTGCGTAGAAGAAGCTACCTTTAAAATAGCATTGGCCTCGGCGTGAAGCACATACCATTTTGTGTAGCCTTCATCATCTTCGCAATAATTCTCAAAACCTGTTGGTGTGCCATTATAACCGTCTGAAATAATCATTCGGTCTTTGACGATCAGTGCACCAACTTGCTTACGCTTGCAATGCGAAAGCTTTCCCCATTCTTGAGCAATACGCAAATAAGCTTTATCGTAACGTAATTGTTTTTTATTTGACATTAAGTGTTTTAAACAATGTATATAACGAATATAATAGGATAGAATTGTATAAACAATTACGCTGTCGTTAAAGTTTTACAAAACTTTAGCATTACCATAAGTAATCATTACGAATAAGTATTTCAAGAACCAAACCTATTACGATTGCTGAAAGCACCATTACCCAGTCGCGACGCGAAAACCTAAATATCGTCTGGAAAAGAAATCCAAGGAATAAAACTACAAATACAATAATTATTTGTGCAATCTCAATACCTAATGCAAATTCTAAAAGAAGCTCTATCTTATTTTCAGACTGGCCTGCAAACATTTTAAACTCTCTGGCAAAGCCTAAGCCGTGAATTAAACCAAAAAACAATGTGGTAAAAAATAGCAAGCCTATTTTTTTGCCTCTATCTTTTTTACCTGCTGTAAAAACATTGTAAATAGCAGCAATTAAAATGGTTATAGGTATTAAGAACTCAACCAACCCTCCATCTACTGAAACAACACCATAAGCAGCTAATACTAAGGACAACGTATGCCCTAAGGTAAACATAGAAACAAGTAGTAAAACACGCTTCCAATCTTTAAAAACGTAAGGTACAGCCAACACCATTAAAAAAAGAACATGGTCGTAGCCATTAATATCTAAGACGTGGTTAATGCCATACTGAACATTGAACCAAAAATTTTCGAACATAGTTTAAATTTATTTAATTTGGGTTAGTTCAAAGTTACGATTAATATTGAAAAAAAAACCTAAAGATATCTTTAGGTTTTTTTGATAGGTAATTATACAAATTTCACTAATGCTTGTCTACATTAGGTACTTTTATTGTTCTGTTAATCCAGCAACCAATTTTTAAAGTTTTACCACCTAAACCACTGAGGAATATTTCTTCCATGTTTGGTGCCTTTGCCAAATAACTATCTACGTATTTTTGTGTTAAATCATTTAAGGTTGGGTCTACTCTAGACGCTTTTTGAGCTTCTTCGGCAGCTAACCAAAAAATTGCTCTTTGCTCAAAATTATCCTTACCACAATTTTTATCCTTGGCACTATCATGATACATTAGCGCTATTAACAGATGTGGTTTTCCGTTTGAAGGATTTAACTTCAATGCTTCAGACAAATAATTTCGTGCTTTAGAATACTGTCTCTTTTCTTTTAGAATAGTACCTATTCTAAACATAATATTGGCTTTTTTATAAGGTCTAGTTTCGCCCTTACCTGCCTTTTCTAAATATTGAAGAGCCTCTTTATCTTTTCCTTTTTTAAACAAGAGTGTTGCTATATATACTTTGGCATCTGCAGATGGCGCTACCTTATCGTATTGCTTTACCAACGTTTCATAAAGATCGTCATCTGTACAATCTTTGTGATACATTCTGCTAACAGAACGTTTTAACCAAATTGAATCATTCTGAAAAGTTTCATAATCTTTGGTGTATAACGGAATCAAATTCTCACAAGTAGCTCTTTTATCTACTATAACATTCATGTTTTTCTGAATAAGGGTGTAGTTTTTAAGATAACTTTCGAAGGCTCTTTTCTTATTTTTTTCTCCGCTAGTAAGTGTTTCTCCTTTATCAACTTTCTCTACCAAGGCATTTAATTTTTCAGAATAATTCTGAATTTCAACTTCTATTTTTTCATTAATATCATCGTAAGTTTCGAATAATTCAGTAGGCGATTTTTTACCTGCATCAAATAATTCTACCATCAAAGAAAAATAGGTATATAAGCTTTTGGGATGTGTAAA
>JASBSE010000015.1 GCA_030149115.1 Winogradskyella sp.
ACGTTATATTCTTCAAAAAATGACTACCCAAATGAAATCGATTTAAAGGAAGACATCACATTAGATAGCTCAAATTTTAGTGCAGTTGATATTAGCTTTCAGATGAATTTATCTAAGGATTTACAATTAGAATTTTACAATGCCAAGGATGAAAAATTGGTATTTCAAATGGATTCCAAAACTTCAGAACTGAAGATAGATAGAAAAGCATCTGGCTTGAAGGATTTTGAAGAGCATTTTGCTACCAATATTAAACCGATGCCTTACAATCCTGAAGATAGAATAGTTGAGGTGCGACTAATTGTAGATGAAGCTTCAATGGAAATTTTTATAGATAATGGCAAATATGCTTTAACAAATATCATGTTTCCAACTGAAAATTACAGTAAATTAAAACTGACTTCAGAAGATGATACAGTTCTTACAAACTTTAAAGTTAACAACGTAAAATCTATCTGGAATAATGAAAAATAAAATGTTTATTTGGTCAATAACCGTAGCTCTAGCTGGTTTTTTATTTGGTTTTGATACGGTTGTAATCTCAGGTGCTAATAGACCTTTACAAGAACTGTGGAACTTATCACCAATAAATCATGGTGTGTTTATTATGTCTATGGCACTTTGGGGAACGGTTCTAGGATCGTTAATTGGTGGTTATCCAACAAAGCATATTGGAAGAAAGAGAACATTACTTTGGGTTGGAGTGCTTTTTCTGGCCTCAGCTTTAGGAAGTGCTTTGGTAAGTGATCCATATTTATTCTCATTTTTTAGATTCATTGGCGGAATAGGAGTAGGCATAAGTTCTGTAGCGGCACCAATTTACATTTCAGAAATTACATCGCCAGATAAAAGAGGGCAATTAGGCGCTTTGTATCAATTTTGTTTGGTTTTCGGAATTTTGGTCGCATTTATAAGTAATTGGGCACTGAAAGGATTTGATGGTGAAAACGATTGGCGTTGGATGCTGGGAGTGGAGGCTATACCAGCATTATTATATACGCTAATGGTTTTCAATGTACCTTACAGTCCGAGATGGTTGGTTTTACAAAAAGGTGATTATGAAAAAGCGTTGCCAATTCTCAGCACGATTTACAATAGTATTGATATTGCTAAATCTAAACTAGCTGAAATTAAAGCCGATGCTGCTTTACCAAAAAGCAACGATAATTTTTTCCATAAAAAATACAGACGCATACTTTGGTTTGGGTTTCTTATCGCATTTTTCAATCAAGTTTCGGGAATAAATTTTGTACTCTATTATGCCCCTCAAATATTAGAGCAAGCAGGATTGGGTGGTACGGATTCTCTGTTTAATTCCATCGCTATTGGTATCGTGAATTTAGTTTTTACTCTAATAGGCGTGAAGTTAATAGATAAATTAGGCAGAAGACAACTTATTATTATTGGATCTATAGGTTATATTCTTAGCTTGATAATGGTTGGACTATGTTTTCAATTAGAACTCAGTTCATCAGTATTATTGACGTTCATATGTTTATTCATTGCTTCTCACGCCATCGGTCAAGGTGCAGTAATCTGGGTGTTTATTTCAGAAATATTTCCGAATAGAATTAGGTCTTATGGACAGAGTTGGGGAAGTGGAACACATTGGGTTTTTGCAGCAATTATTACGTTGATAACACCAATATTTATAGATGAAAAGGAAGGGATTTTCAGAGACGATTTACAAGTTATTTACTATTTCTTTGCGTTTATGATGCTACTTCAGTTGTTGTGGGCTGTTTTCAAAATGCCAGAAACCAAAGGAATTTCCCTCGAAGATTTAGAGAAAAAATTAATTGAAGATGATGAGTGAAAAATTTCCAAAAGCGGTCTGTTTTGGGGAAATATTGTGGGACGTTTTCCCTACTCATAAAGTCATTGGTGGTGCACCGTTAAATGTAGCGTTGCGTCTTCATAGTTTCGGTATTTATACTCATATTATTAGCAGAATTGGTAATGATAACAACGGTAAAGAAGCCTTGAATTATCTTAATGAAGCTGGATTAAGTACTGATTTGATTCAAATAGATGAAACCCACAACACAGGTTACGTAAATGTTTTTTTAGATCAAACAGGCTCGGCTACATATGAAATTTTTAAACCAGTTGCTTGGGATAATATTCAGTTGAATAGAGAAAATCAAAATATTGTTACTAATACTGAAATTTTCATATTCGGAAGTTTGGCGTGTAGAAGTGAAACCTCTAAATCTACTCTGTTAAGTTTATTAAGTGAGGCTCAATATAGTGTGTTTGATGTCAATTTAAGACCGCCAGATTTTACAATGGATTTGATTATTGATTTGATGAGAAGGTCAGATTTTATAAAATTGAATGATGAAGAGCTAGAGCAAATTTCGGATGTTATGGGATTTCAAAATAATACGATGGAAGACCAAATAAAATACCTGGCTGAACAAACAAACACACAAGCCATATGTGTGACTAGAGGAGGTGATGGTGCGTTATTGTATTATGAAAGTCAATTTTATTCAAATTCAGGATATTCAGTTATAGTAAAAGATACCGTAGGTGCAGGTGACTCATTTTTAGCTTCAATGGTTTTAAAGTTATTAATTGAAAAGGCAAATCCTGAGGATGCCTTAGATTTTGCTTGTAAAGTTGGTGCTTTAGTAGCTTCAAAAGAAGGTGCCAATGCAGAAATTACAAAAACAGATTTTGAAAGTATTACTTAATCAACAGCCTCTAAAGTTAAAGTAGCTGTTTTTAAACCTTTACCTTTTACTATCAATTCGATTTCACCAGCTTCTTCCGTAGATTGAACTAAAACAACCAATTTACCACTAAATAATTTCATAGTTGGTAAATGAAATAACTCAAGAGATGTGGCATCACCATTACAAGCCGCTCTGTAAGTTCCATTGCCTTTAACTTTAAAGTTAAGTTGATTGGTTGCTGTTGGGCAAGGAATACCATTTTTATCAACAACTGAAACCGTTACAAAAGACAAATCTTCGCCATTGGCATTAATAGTTTTTACGTCAGAATCAAGAACAAGTTTATATGGTTTTCCTGCCGTTTTAATTTCTTTTTCTGCTGCTGGATTTCCGTTCTCATCAAGTGCAACAACTTTTAATGTGCCTGGTTCGTATTTTACATCCATCCACATTAAGCGATATCGGTTTTGCTTGGTGTCGTTGTTTTTCTTTTGAATACCAAGACTTTTTCCATTCAAGAATAATTCTGCACTATCATAGCTTGTGTACACAAAAACTGGTGTGGTTTCGCCTTCGCGACCTTTCCAGTTCCAATGTGGTAAAATATGAAGCGTTTCATCAGTTGTATTCCAACGGCTTCGGTATAAATAATAACGGTCTTTTGGTAAACCAGCCAAATCATTTATTCCGAAATACGAACTGCGAGAAGGCCAAGCTTCATCATAAGGTGTAGGTTCGCCTAAGTAATCAAAACCTGTCCAAACAAATTCGCCAATAACCCAAGGCTTATCATCTTGTAAAACAAAATCATCATCAGGTAGGTTAGACCAACTACAATATTCTAAATCATAAGACGAGGACTGAAAATCTGGATAGGTTTTCATACTGGCAATCTCTACAGGAAACTTATAAATACCACGAGAACTCACGGTTGAAGCTGTCTCTGAACCTAAAAGAAATCCTTGTGGAAAGCGCTCATAAGCTTCTTCGTAAAGATGCACACGATAGTTTAAACCAGGAACATCCATAATTGCACCAAAACCAGATTCCATAACCGCTTTCACTTGGTCCATACCAACCGTTACAGGTCGTGTTGGGTCTTCTCTATGAAAAATATCTTGCAACCATTTAGCACGTTTTACACCTTCGCTTCCCCATTGGTCTGGCACTTCATTACCAGAACTCCACATCACAATACTTGGATGATTTCTGGTGGCTCTAACCAGATTTACAACATCTTTTTCGGCATATTCATCAAAAAAGCGATTGTAACCATTTTCAACTTTTGGTTTTTTCCATTCGTCAAAACTTTCAGCTAAAAATAGAAAACCCATTTCGTCGCAAAGTTCTAATTGCTCAAAAGATGGCATATTGTGTGCGCTTCTAATGGCATTACAACCCATATCTTTTAAGATTTTGAGTTGACGTCTCAAGGCTGACATATTTACTGCAGTACCAATCGGACCTAAATCGTGATGCAAACAAACACCTTTAAATTTTCGGGTTTCACCATTAAGACTAAAACCAGTTTTTGGACTGTAATCTATGATTCTAATACCAAAGCGTTGCGTTATTTCGTCTTTAAGAACGTTGCCTTTATAAAGCTTTAAAACAGCCGTGTATAAGTATGGTGTTTCAGGACTCCAAAGTTGAGGCTTATTAACTTTTATGTTTTGTTCAAATTCATCATTGATAATGGTTGAGGTTTCTGCTGAAGTGATTGCATTTCCATCAGCATCAAAAATTTCAGTTACTAATTTTAGGTCTGTTCCGGTGGCTTTAGTTTTAATATTCACTTTAGCTTCATCTTCAGTAATTGAGGGCGTAGTGATGAAGGTTGACCATTGCTCAAAACTTTCTTTGTCTTTTACAATGAGCCTTACATTTCTATACAAACCAGCTCCAGGATACCATCTAGACGATTTGCCGACATTAGTAAGTTTTACGGCTAATGTGTTTTCAGAAGTATCTTTAATATATTTTGAAACATCAAAATAAAAATAGCTGTAACCATATTTCCATTCGCCTACTTTTTTGCCATTTAAAAAGATTTCTGGTTCGCTCATTGCGCCTTCAAAAAGTAATAATACCTTTTTAGAGTCGTCAAAATTTTCAAGTGAAAATGTATTTCTGTACCAAGCTTCTCCTATGTATGGTAAAGCACCAGTTCTACCTGTTTTTTCTGTGGCAATGTTTTCGCCATTTTGTGTAATGGCAACGGTTTGTTTGTCAACCTCTTTGTCAAAAGGACCATAAATTGCCCAATCATGTGGAACGGTTACGGTTTCCCATTTGGCATCATTAAAGTCTATCTTTGTGGCATTAGGATGTTGTCCTTTGTTGAATTTCCAACCTTTTTTTAGCGTAATAACTTCTCTGGTTTGCGCACCTAAAAAAAATGCTCCACAGCTTAATAGAAATAAACCAAGAAGTGAAAATATAGTTTTATTCATCTAGTGAAGCATTATAAAATTTAATACCAAGAGTTGCTTTATTGTTGTGGTCAAAAAGTGTGGCATTATCCCAATGCGAGCCTTGTGCCCAAAGTGTAGAACAGCCTGTAGAAACCCAAGCGGGTTCCCAATAGACAAGGCCTTGTCCACCTGCATTTTCAATAATTTGTTTTAGTTGATTAAGATAATCTAGTTGCCCTTGTTGCGTTGCAGGATAACCACCTGTTAAAGTATCAGAACCTAATATGTTTCCAGCGCTATCATTATCTTCTAAAGTAAAAGGATAGGCAGTTTCTACGATCATTAATTTCTTGTTATAGGTATTAATTAATGTTGAAAGTGGTGCTTGTACTTCGTTTAAATCGTAATCGGACCAAATTGGATAATACGACAAACCAATCCAGTCAAAATCGGTAATACCGTTTGCTGTAGCTTGTTCAAACCACCAAAGTCCGTTTTCTGGCTGCGCGATATGAAGCATAACTTCTATAGTTTTGTTTTTAGCTGCTGAAATAGCTCTAACAGCCTCAATACCTTTATTGATTAACGCTGAATTTCTTGCCCAATCTATAGGCCAAACCAGTTCGCCTTGTTGTAAAATCATTCCGTTGATTTCATTACCAACTTGTATAATGTCTGGCAATAAGTTTTCATTAGATAATTGCTCTAAAGTGTTATATGTGTAATCGTAAAGTAACTGACTTAATACAGGTGTGTTGTTTATTTCACTAACCCAAGCTGCAGGAATTTCTTGTTTAGAAGGATCCGCCCAAGTATCACTGTAATGAAAATCTAACAGCACTTTTAAGCCTTGAGATTTTGCACGTTGTATCGTTTCCTTAACATCATTGTAGTTAGAATAGTTAGTCCAGTCTGCATTGTGCCACAAACGAACTCTTACCAAATTAGCACCTTCATTCTTAAAGATCTGGTAAACATCGGTTGTTGTACCATCTAAATTTTTATAAGTAGCTCCACAATCTTCCATTTCATTAGCATAAGATAAATCTGCACCGTAGTAAAACGAAATAGGTGTTTCTATAATACCATCATCTCCATCGTTAGTACCAGAACTATTGTCAGAGCAGGAATTTGCGCTCAAAAAAAGGGAAATAATTATTATAGTAGTAATGTAATGCACTTTGAAATTAGAATATATCATTATTTAAAGCAATTTTATGCTAAATTAATAAATTGTGTTTCAAAAACCTACCAGTACCTACCGGTTTTTGCATATATTTGTTTTGTGAGTATTATTAATGTAGATAGTAAGGCAGGAATACCAAAATACCGACAAATTATTCAGTCAGTAGAGATAGGTTTACAAGAAGGACATCTCAAGAAAGGGGATAAGTTGCCCTCTGTAAATAGTATTCGCAATAGATTTTCATTATCAAGAGATACGGTTTTTATGGCCTTTGGAGAACTTAAAAAACGAGGTATCATTGAGGCTGTTTCTGGTAAAGGGTATTATATAAAAAGCGAAGATATAACGGTTGCCAAAAAAGTGTTTTTACTTTTTGATGAGTTAAATATTTTTAAAGAAGACCTGTATAATGCCATAGTAAATGCATTGGGTGAAGGTGTCCAAGTTGATATATTTTTTCATCACTTTAACCAAGATGTTTTTCAAAAGCTTATTAATGATAATTTAGGTAATTACAACTATTATATTATAATGCCAGCTAGTTTAGAGAACGTGTTTCAATTGTTGCGAAATCTTCCAGAGGATAAAGTCTTCTTATTGGATCAAACCAATGAACAATTAGAGAATTTTGCTGGTGTCTTTCAAAATTTTGAAAAGAATGTATTTGAAGGACTTTTGAGCTTGAAGACTCAATTACATAAATACGATACTTTGGTTTTTGTGAATCCAAAATCTAATCAACCGGAAAGTATTTACTCAGGATTTCAAAAATTTATTTCAGCCAATATTATAAGAGGTAGTAAGGTTGAAGGAACACATTCTATCGTACCAAATAAAGGAGATGTTTACTTTGTACTTGACGATAGAAGTTTAATCGAATTGATAAAAAAAATAAAAGAGACTACTCTCGTTATAGGAAAAGAAGTTGGTATAATTGCTTATAACGATTCACTTTTAAAGGAAATAGTTGAAGGTGGAATAACAACAATATCAACAAATTTTAAACAAATGGGTGAACGAATATCAACTATGATATTAAATGAAGAGTTTGTTCTTGTGGAAAATCCTAATAATATTCTAATAAGAAATTCACTTTAAATAAGTAATAAAATCACATAAAAGACCATGCAAATACTAGCGTTTATAGCATTTACCTTAATTGTAGCGATTATTTCATATATAAAAACGAGATCAACCAAAGAGTCAACTTTAGATGGTTATTTTTTAGGAGGTCGTAGTTTAACAGCAGGTGTTATTGCAGGTTCACTGTTATTAACCAATCTTTCCACAGAACAAATTGTGGGTCTTAACGGATCTGCTTATCAAAGCGGTTTGTCTGTAATGGTTTGGGAAACACTTGCAGCAATAGCAATGGTTGTAACAGCTATATATTTATTGCCAAGGTATCTAAAAGGAGGTATTACAACCGTGCCACAATTTCTTCAAGATAGGTTTGATACATCCACTAAGACTATTACGTCTGCTCTGTTTCTTACAGGCTATGTTGTAGTGTTATTGCCAATCATTTTATATTCTGGATCTATAGCCTTAAGTGGTATGTTTGATGTGCCAGAACTATTAGGTGTTTCAAAATCTACAGCTTTAAAAGTTTGTATATGGGGAATAGGTATGGTCGGTTCTGTTTATGCCATTTTTGGAGGGTTAAAAGCTGTAGCCGTTTCGGATTCTATAAATGCTATTGGGCTTTTAATAGGTGGACTTTTAATTCCTGTTTTTGGTTTAATGCTTGTTGGTGATGGAGATGTTTTAAACGGACTATCTATATTAACCACAGAGCATCCAGATAAGTTTAAATCCATGGGTAGTCGCACAGATCCTGTTCCTTTTTATACCATATTTACAGGAATGATGTTGGTGCAATTGTTTTATTGGGGAACTAACCAGCAAATCATTCAGAGAGCGCTTGGAGCAAAGAATTTAAAGGAAGGTCAGAAAGGGATTTTATTAGCGTCCTTTATTAAAATCTTAGGGCCAATTATTGTGGTTTTACCTGGGTTAATAGCATTTCATGTTTTTAATGGAGATTTGGGTAATGGAGATGATGCTTATCCTATGTTGGTAAAAAAGGTATTGCCAGGTGCTTGGGTTGGCTTTTTTGCAGCTGTTTTATTTGGTGCCATTTTAAGCTCGTTTAATAGTGTTTTAAATAGTTCTGTCACGCTCTTTGGAATGGACATATACAAACAGCATATTAATAAGGGAGCAAGCGACAAAAAAGTAGTTATGTATGGCAAATTATTTGGTATTATACTGGCTTTATTAGCTATGCTTATAGCGCCTTTAATAGAGAAAGCAGGTAGTTTATTTGATTATCTTCAAGAAGTCAATGGAATCTACAGTATTCCTATCTTAACTATCATTATTGTTGGGTATTTTACTAAATATGTACCAGCTATTGCTGCTAAAATAGGATTAGTTACAGGTTGCGTATTTTATATTTTGAGTCAGTTTTTTCTAAAACCCTATTTTGTAGAAAAAGCATTGAATGAAGCCAAGTTAAATGGTAATATTACTTCAGAGTCTGCTTTGGCTTTAGTTGAAGCAAAAGCATATCCACATTTTTTAGATATTATGGCTATACTCTTTGTTTTAAATATTATAGTTATGCTTATTATAGGAAAGCTTAGACCATTAAAAGCCCCTTACAATATGAGATACACTAAGGAGGTAGATATTACACCTTGGAAATATGTAAATCATGTAAGTATAGGTATAGTATTAATAGTTGTAGCTATCTATGTTTATTTTGCTTAAAATTATCCGTAAATAGCACAAATTAAAACACAAAAAAAGGCTTCTCTATGAGAAGCCTTTTTGCTCAAATAAACACTTAATAATTAGAGCTTGACTAACTTAGTTGTCTTGGTTTTATTGTTATCATCCTTCACTCTTACAATATATGTTCCAGTATTTAAACTAGAAATATCAAAGCTGTCATTTTTAGTGAAAGCACCTTTAAAAGACTTAACTTTTTTTCCTGTTAGATCATAGATTTCAATATCTGAGATATTAGAATTTATACTAAATGAAGACTGCGTAGGGTTAGGATATACAGCAAATAATGATAATATTTCCTCATCAATACTTAAAACACTTGATGGTTGGTTTCCTAATATTCTAAACTGTCCTGCAGGAATTGAAATAGTTGATGTAGAGTTTGAAACAGTAGTACTGCTAGTAGGATCCATTAAATCGTACCATGTAGATGTTACACCAGCAGGGAAATTAGTGTTTACAAATTGCGTGTTAACATCAAAGTTTGCTAAGATTATGACATTTCTTAATTCTGTAGTAGGAATAGAAGTGTCAAAAATATCTATTCTCGGTGTGAAATTACCAGAAGACATTGTGTAGTCGCCTTCAAAAACAGGTTCTTCTATCTTCAGTTTATGTAGCTTAGACCAATCCTCATATACTTGTCCTCTTACAGCATCAGTTAACCAGTTATTAACCCACTGAGGTTGAGGTTTAAGGTCTAATTTGCAGTCACCAGAAATAGCATCATCTTGAGAATTCACAGTTCCATTATTACAAGTAAATATAGATTGTTCCATACCAAGTTCTCCAAAATGCCAAATCATTTTTGGTCCAGGAACCATAACGGAAACTGCAGCCAAAGCAGACATACGTGATAATGCTGTATTCAAATCCTGAACATTGTGACCACTGTTACTTGTGTTTCCGTATTGTAGATTTTTATACATTAAGCGTTCTTCATCATGACTTTCAGGATAGCCCATTACTCTAGGACCATTATATCCTGCACGAGCGTTATGACCAATTCTATCAATATTTTTGTCACCATTTTGCCCCATTGTTAACTCGTTGTACTGATGTGTCATTATACCCCACATCATAATACCTTTGCCTTCATCAAAACGATAGTTTGCCCATTCCTTCTCTTCGTTATCAGTACCTAGATGTTCAAAAATCACATAATGATCAGGGTCTAAAGACCAAGAATAATCAGCATATTCTTTTAATACATCAACTCTATCTTGTTGATAACTATTTGTGCAGGCTTCGTTACTTGCAGAACAATTTTGTGTGAATCCTTTTGTTAGGTCCCATCTAAACCCATCAATATGAAATTCTTCAATCCAATGCTTAACTGTACGTTTAACAAAATCCTTGGTACGTGGATTTGAGTGGTCAAAATCATTACCAACACTATAAGTATGAAGTGCTACTTGATTAAAGTAAGGGTTGTCCGAGCTTGGTTCTCCCCAACCATCACCATCTGGATCATCCATCCACATGCGCACCATAGGATTTCTTCCAAAAGCATGATTGAAAGCTAAATCTAATATTACTGCAATTCCATTTTGGTGGCAGACATCGACAAGTTCCTTAAACTTCTCTTTTGTTCCATAAAACTTATCAAGGGCCATATGAAATGAAGTGTTATAACCCCAACTTTCGTTACCTTCATATTCCATAATAGGCATAAGCTCTATGGCGTTAATATTTAAATCTTTGAAGTAATCAATTCTATCAATTACATCTTGAAAATTTCTGTCGGCATCAAAATCTCTGATTAATAATTCATAAACAATTAAATCTTCTTTCTTTGGTTTTTCAAAATCAGTTACTTGCCAGTTATAAGGTGTTTGTCCTGTTTGTAAAACAGTTACTTCTCTTTCTTGCCCAGCAGGATATGTTGGCATATTAGGGTAAGACGTTGCAGGTATATAAGGATCGTCCCAAGGAGAAAGAACAAGTGTAGAATAAGGATCTGCAGTTTTAACTAAAACTGGAGAATTAGGAACAGGTGTTTTATCTACTACCCAATATTGATAGGTCTCTATTTGACCTGGAGTTAATCCTGTTAGCTCTATCCAAAATTTGTTGTTTCTTGTTGGATCTTTTTTCATTGCGTAAGTCGCATCAGGTTGATAGTTATTAAAACTACCTGCTAAGTACACAAAATCTTTTCCCGTAGCATATAAAACTAACAATGCAGTATTGTCGTCTATATAGTTAATACCATCTTCATAATCTTGCGTCATTATACCAATATTAGAACCAGGATCAACCAATACACTAAAGGATCTGGTAATTGTAGTTCCGTTTAGCGTTGCGGTTAACTCATAATTTTTGTTTTCTGTAATATTTGTATCTGTATATAAATAATTTGAAATAAAATTAACAGTCTCAATTACTGATCCATTTGCAGACAGAGTATAAGTAGCTGGGCCACCAATGTTAGAAGCTTCGATGCTTAGGCTTTCTCCAGAATTTATAATAGTAGTATTTGAACTAGGAGAGGATAAACTCATTTGAAATGTACCAACTTCATATATAAAATCGCTACATCCATTAGCTTTTAATTCTTGAGAGCCATCTTCGTTTCTAAAAACAATACCCATTTGAACCACATTTGAGGCTTGTGAGGCTGAAAGACCAAAATAAGTTTCTGGTGTAAACGTAATACTGTAGATACCACCACCTTGGTCTGTCATTTCACCAACACCATCATCTTGTCCCCAATTTCCAACAACACTAATATTAAAAGCATTATCACTATCACCAACTCCTGAGTGCATATATACTTTGGAAGGGTTGCTAAATCCGTTACAGTTAGTTGAACTGCTATTAATATCTAAAGTTATAGTAATAGACTCGTCAACCTCAAACGGATTTGGTGTTATGGTAACTTGGCTATATCCTATTAGGGAAAATACAGCAAGTAAAGTAAACATGTAAATCTTTTTCATAAGGCTTTATTTAAAAAAAGGGCTGACATTCATCAGCCCTTTTTGGGTTTATAATAATAAACTTATTATTGAATTTTATTTAACTCATAGGTGCCATTAGCAACATCTAGTTTTACTCTGTATAAACCTGCTGTAACAGCTATATTCTCACCACCAGCGTCTAAAGTCCCATCAGCATCAGTATCACCAAAATCTGTTGCCCAATCATTGTTAGGTCTAAATTTGATTTCACCATCTATTAGAGTAGCAATGTCTCCGTAATAAACATCTGGCTGAACTTGCGTAAGAGCAAAGTCTGGGCCACCACCGCCCCAATCATTATAACCAGATCCTACAACACCCCATACACTACTAGATTCAATAGTATAAGCATTATTGTTAAAATCTAGAGTAATGTCATAGTAACCTGCTGTAACAGCAATGTTATCTCCACCAGCATCTAAAGTACCATCAGCACCAGTATCACCGAAATCAGTTACCCACTCATTATTCATTCTAAATTTAATTTCACCATCTAATAATTGAACACCAACTTTAAAAGTATCTGTAGTGTAATCGTAGTAGAATTTAGCATCTGGGCCAGCTCCACCCCAATCATTATAACCAGAACCTACAACACCCCAAGAATAATCATCAATTGAATATACGCCACCTGCGATATCTAAAGTGATTTTGTAAGTTCCTGCTGTAACATTAATATCTGCACCACCAGCATCTAAAGTGTCATCGGCACCATCATCTCCATAGTTGTTATCCCAAGCGTTATTTTCTCTAAACTTAATAGCTCCATCAATTAGAGTAACATAAGCTACATATACATCAGCTTGATCAGTAGTGTAAAATACACCATCAGCACCTGCATTTCCCCAATCATTATAACCAGATCCTACGACACCCCAAGATGAAGGCATTATACCGCTTCCACCTGAGCCAGTATTTTCTAATAATTCTACGTTTAACACTAAAGTGTTAGAAAATGCATCTGCTCCATTTCCATCACCTGGAAATGCTCTTAATCTTACAGAAAATGAACCTGTGTTAGGAGCAGGACTGTCTGGGTCAGCATCTAGACCAGCCTCAGTTGCAATTGACATCATTTGTCCTATTGACATGG
The DNA here is from genome assembly GCA_030149115.1 of Winogradskyella sp. Lineage (GTDB taxonomy): Bacteria > Bacteroidota > Bacteroidia > Flavobacteriales > Flavobacteriaceae > Winogradskyella. The sequence continues at coordinate 13,134 of JASBSE010000015.1, forward strand.
CAATTTCATTTGAAGTTGTAGAAGAAACAACATTCGCATCCATAAAATCTCCACTTATTGAACTTTGAAGTTCATAAGTAATATTTGTAGGTGTCCCAAAATCTGCACTTCCCCAAGTAAATCTTTCACCAAGGTTACTAGATGTGCCTTGAGAAAGAATGTAACTGTCAGAAGTAGAATTGGTAAATACAAAACCTTCTGGGTCTTGTGTTGTGAAAACAACGTCATCTTCAGTTTCACAACTGTTAAAACTTATTAAGGCAAAGATGAAAAGGCCTAATATTGATAATTTTTTCATAATTATTGAAATGTTAATTAATTAGTATCCAGGATTTTGTTCTAAATTGGTGTTTATACCTAAGTCTGTAGCAGGTAAAGGCATTACGTCTCTAAAAGCGTCTGTTGTAGTACCAGATTGTACTCCACCTTTCCATTGCCACACACCATTGTCTGAAAATTGATCAAATCTAATTAGATCTGTTCTTCTGTGTGCTTCCCAATATAATTCTCTTGCACGTTCATCTAATATAAAATCTAAGTCAAGATCAGCTTGAGAAATGTTTCCACTTGTGCCTCCATAAGCACGTACTCTTAATTCATTGATATAATCAACAGCAGTGCCCATAGAACCTCCGCCACCTCTTAATACAGCTTCAGCATACATAAGGTAAGCATCCGCTAATCTAAACATAGGGAAGTCTATATCTGTATGATCTCCTGTAGTATCAGAACCAGGATTTCCATTAACATCAACGTTTCTGTATTTAGCAATAGCGTAACCATCTGTAAATGTTGCTACTGTTAAAATATCTTTGTTTTGACCATCTGTATAGAATAATTCTCTACCATCATTAGAATTTTCTTCACCTGGAAATTTTTCAACAAAAGTTGGTGTTGTTCTTACACCAAACCATCCACCATTTATACCAAATTCTGAAGGATCCATAGATCCACCTACTGGTGCGTGTGTTAAAAACGTCATACCACCAAAGGCTTGTGTTCTAAGACCATCGAAAGGAATGGTAAATATTACCTCATCTTCAGCTCCATTAGAATCATTGTCTGCTAAAAAAGATTGAAAGTAAGGTATACTTGGAATAGTGTATCCAGCGCCAATAATATTATTTGTATAAGTAATAACATCAGCATATCTTGAAGTTTCTGTGTATACTTCAGCATTTAAATAGATTTTTGCTAACAACATCCAAGCTGCGGCTCTATCTGCTCTACCATACTCATTAGCTCTCGGAGCAGCCATGTCATCTAAAATATCCAGCACTTCGGTTTCTATATAATTAAACAAATCAGCACGCTGAATTTGTGGTGGTAAAAATGCACCAATTGGATCATTTTCAGTTATAAAAGGTGGATTAGCAAATAAATCCATGGCATGCCAATAGGTAAGTGCTCTCATAAATCTTGCTTCAGCTCTGTAGGTTTGTATTTCTGCTCTTAATTCCGAAGATACTCCACGTCCATCTAATTTACCATCTGTTGTTTGTCTCAAGAACTCATTACAAAGAGCGACTTGATATAATAAACGGCTGTACATAGTTCTGATAAATTCGTTACCAGATGTCCATACTTGATTGTGTAAATCGTGTATTGTTCCATCATTCCATGCAATTATAGCTTCATCTGTAGTAAGCTCTTGCATTTTCCAGTATAATCTCAAATAATTGGAAAATCCTTCGTCTAGACCAGCCAAATCTGGATAACCAGCTGGTCCTTCTTGACCACTTAAAGAAATTCCAGCATAAATTTTCGCTAAAAATTGCTTGTATGCATCAGGATCTTCAAAGGCAGCATCAGCAGAAAGACGATTGTCTTCTGGCTGTAAATCTAATCGGTCAGCACAAGATTGAGCAAATAGCACAACTGCAAAAACCAATAAGAAGCTTTTAATTGTTCTTAACATCATAGCTTTGTTGTTTATATATTTATTTTTCATTTTCTTAGAATGTAAAGTTTAAGCCAAGAATAATATCTCTCGTTCTTGGATAGAAATTGTTTTCTATACCATTGCTGATTTCAGGGTCTAAACCATCATACTCAGTAATTACAAATACATTCGTAGCTGTTAATGACGTTCTTAATGTCATTTTTGAGAAAGGAATAGTATATCCTAAAGAAATGTTATCCAATCTCACAAAGTCTGCACGCTGTATATATAAATCAGAAAACAAGTTCTGATTTACAAAGCCAGTATCTAAGTAGCTTGCGTGTGCATTGGCTTGATAGCCCGGCTGATTAACAACAGCATTTAAATTACCTCTATCTGAAGCACTGTTGTTATAAACGTAGTTGCCAAAACTTCCTCTAAAAGTAAAGTTTAAGTCTAAATTCTTATATCTAAAGTTGTTTGTGAAACCAATAAATGCATCTGGAGTAGCTTTTTTATAGGCTTGTCTGTCAGCTTCAGTAATTTGATTATCACCGTTTACATCAACATACGCACCTTCTATAGGATTTCCGTTACTATCATATACCTGACGGAAAACGAAGAATGTTGTAGGGTCATATCCAGGTTTCCAAAGTTGGATTGTATTACCAACACCACCAGAAATACCTCCTTGCGGAAGGAAATAATCGGCATCATTAGAAAGGTTAAGTTTTGTAATCTCTCTCTCTTGGAAAGTTAAATTAAAGTTAGTATCCCAACCAAAGTTTTCCTTTTGTGCTATAACTCCGTTTAAGCTTATTTCTAAACCACGACTTGTCATTTCACCAACGTTTGTAGTCAATTGGTCAGATAAGTTTGCACCTGCAGGTACAGGAACACTAGATAATAAGTCTTTGGTCTCTCTATAGTAACCATCAACCGTGCCAGTTAATCTGTTATTAAATAAGCCAAAGTCTACAGCAAGGTTGTATTGTGTTGTTTCTTCCCATTTTAGTTCTTCATCAAAGGCTTCTGGTCTTAGGGTTTCTATGAAAATTGGTTCACCTGTCGGAGTTGTGCCAAACTGAATGTTAGCTGCATTGTTTCTTGAAGGTGTATAAATCCCTTGATAGCCATAGTTAGGACCAATTTCTTGCTGACCAGTAACACCCCAACCAGCTCTAAGCTTTAAATTAGAGAAGAAAGAGTTTTCCATGAAGCTTTCGTTCATAATTTTCCAACCTACAGAAACACCAGGGAATGATCCCCAACGATTGTCTTCACTAAATCTTGAAGAACCATCGCGTCTGTAACTAGCAGAAATCAAATATTTATCTGCAATATCAAAGCTCGCTCTTGCAAAGTAAGATTCTAAAGCATTTCTATTTATATCAGTCTGAACAATGTTAGTATTTGTTGTTCTGTCAAAGAAACTTCTGATATAAAACTCTTGGAATGCATGACCAGCAGTAACATCTATTGTAGTGTTAATAGACTCTATATTCTTTTTGTAGTTTAAGTAAAAGTCTAAAGATGTATTTCTGTTTAAGCCATTTGAAACCTCATTTGTTGCAACCGCATCAGGATTATTAGGGTTAGGAGCTACAAATCTGTGGCCATTGTTTTCGGCATAATCAATCCCTGCATTTAAGTTAAAACGTAAATCCTTTAAGAACCAAAACTTATAATCTACATTAAAGTTAGAAATAACACGTTTTATAGTCTGACGGCTTTCGTACTCGTTTTGCACAAATAATGGGTTTTGAGTAGCAAGGTTTGCACCCAATTGCGTGTAATTTCCATTTTCATCATACACTGATTGTGTAGGGTCAAAAGAAATTGCAGCACCAATAGCTCCTTCATTTGCATAGTCAAACTCATCTTGTACAGCTTTAGCAACTAAAGTTAACTTAAGATCGTTATCTAAAAAACGATGAACAAAAGATGTATTAACTCCAGTTCTTTCATAAAGATCATTCAAAGGACCTTCTTGTGATACATGGTTGAAGTTAACTCTGAAGTTAAAATTCTCATAGCCTTTAGAAGCTGTAAGGTTGTGTATTGCTCCTATACCTGTTGAGTATATTTCGTCTTGCCAATCAGTACTTGCATTACCTAAAGTTGAGCTATCAAAATTTGGATCAGAAGCTAAAGCTCTATACTGCTCAGCAGATAAGACATCTACCTTGTTTGCAACACGTCTGGAAGATGCTTGTAAACCATATTCTAATTTAAAATCCTGATTTGCCGACCCTTTTTTGGTGGTGATTAATATAACACCATTAGAAGCACGAGAACCATAAATAGCAGTTGCAGATGCATCTTTTAAAACTACAAAATCCTCAATGTCAGCTGGGTTAATAGCATTTAATGCGTTTCTACTACCTTGAGAGCCACCACGTTGATCGATAGGTAAACCGTCTATAACAATTAGTGGGTCATTAGTTGCCGAAAGTGATGCTCCACCACGAATCCTAATTTCACCACCTTCACCAGCGGCACCACCACCAGTTGTAATACGGACACCAGCAGCTTTACCAGCAATAAGCTGTTGAGGGGCTACAATAGCACCACGGTTAAAATCTTCGTCGCCTACTTTTTCAACAGCACCAGTAGCATCTTGTTTAGTAGTAGAACCATAACCAATAAGTACTACTTCGTCTAACTGTGCTGCATCTTCTTCGAGTGCAATATCAAGACTAGATTGACCGTTAAATATTAATTCTTGAGTTTTGTAACCAACATAAGAAACTATAATAGTTTCTCCTTGGTTGACTTCTAAGGTAAACTTACCGTCAAAATCGGTAGAAGCACCTCTAGAAGTCCCTTTTACCAGTACATTTACGCCTGGTAAAGGCATAGCGTTTGCTTTATCTGTTACTGTACCTGAAACGGTTGTTTGAGCCAATAAAGTTGTAGGCACCATTATCAAACAGAACAGTAAAGCATTTAAGAATGTTTTCATACAATGTTTTTAAGTTAATTGCTTAGTTAATTGATTTATATTTTCACTTCTTGGGTTAAATCTATGTAAAATTAGTGTGATTCATGTGTTAAAAAATATGACATAAGTCACGAAAACGTTTTCGTGTTAAAAACTTTTTAACAATCATTAACATTTTTATTAAAATAGTAAAAAAATGAGGAATTCGCAATTAGACCTAGTTAAAATTAAGGACTTTGGAATTTGAATTGTTAAAATAAGGTTATCTTCGCTCAACTATATTATGGTTAAAATATGAAACGAAAAATTACATTAAAGCAAATTGCAAGGGAGTTAGATGTGTCTATTTCTACGGTGTCTAAAGCTTTGAGAAATAGTGCTGAAATAAGCGACGATACAAAACAAAAAGTGCAAGCATTCGCAAAGTTGTATAACTATAGACCTAATAATATTGCTCTAAGTTTAAAAAACCGTAAAACAAACACTATTGGGATTATTATCCCTGAGATTGTGCATCATTTTTTTTCTAAGGTAATTCGTGGTGTTGAGTTGGTGGCAAATAATAGAGGTTATAATGTTATTGTTGGACTTTCAAATGAATCTTTTTCAAAAGAGGTAATTAATATGGAAATGCTGGCAAACGGAAGTATAGATGGATTTATTCTTTCTATTTCTAAAGAAACACAGCAATTGCAAGATTATCATCACTTTAATGAAACAATGAGCCAAGGAATGCCTATTGTAATGTTTGATCGTGTGGTTTCAGATATCAATTGTGATAAAGTAATTGTAGATGATTTAAATGGTGCCAGAAATGCTGTAGAAAAGTTAATTAAGAACAAATGCCAATCCATAGCATTAATAACCACAAAAGATTATGTGAGTGTTGGTAAGTTAAGAACGCAAGGTTATCTAGATGCCTTAGAGAAACATCAAATACAGCCTAAGGCAGAGCTTATTTTAAAAATTGATGATACCTTAGATTATGAAACACATTTAGAAGCTTTAGAAAAAGAGATTGAGCAACTGTTTAAGTCAAATAAAAACATAGATGGCATCTTTGCAGTTAACGAGCTTTATGCTTTATCAGCAATGAAGGTTGCAAGAAAATTAGGATTAGATATTCCAAATGATATACAGGTTATTGGTTTTACTGACGGTGTTTTGTCTAAACATTCAACGCCAAGCTTAACTACTGTAAGTCAACATGCGCAACAGATGGGTGAAAAAGCAGCAGATCTGCTTATCAACAAGTTAGAAAATAAAATAGAAACGGAAGAAGAAGAATTTCAAACCATCGTAATTGAAACAGAATTAATTGAGCGCGAATCCACTAAATAATAATTTAACATTGGTGTTCTAACAATCTTTTATATCTTTACCGACGATTCAAGACTTATATTTTCACTTCTTACATAAGTTTTGATGAGCACTGCTTATCAGAATAGTATTAATTTAAACATACTATTTAATGAAAAAGCGCATTCTCGGTTTTTGGGAAATCTGGAATATGAGTTTCGGATTTCTAGGGATTCAATTTGGTTTTGCTTTACAAGGTGGCTTTATGTCACGTATATTTCAAACGCTAGGCGCAGGTAAAGATGAGATTCCACTATTGTGGATTGCTGCACCTTTAACAGGCTTACTTGTTCAGCCAATTATTGGTTATATGAGTGATAGAACCTGGCACTCTCGTTTTGGTCGTCGTAGACCTTACTTTCTTATTGGGGCCATTTTAAGTTCTATAGCCTTATTCTTTGTGCCTTATTCACCTGCCTTGTGGGTTGCAGCTGGTTTTCTTTGGATTCTTGATGCGTCCATAAATGTGTCTATGGAGCCATTTAGAGCTTTAGTTGCAGATAAGTTACACGAGTCGCAAAGAACCTATGGGTTTGTAGTACAAACTTTAATAATAGGCATTGGTACTTGGGTAGCAAGTAATCTACCTTGGTTGGTTTCTAAAATGGGAGTGAGTGATTCAGCAGACTTGGGAGTTGTTCCAGATTCTGTTAAAGTAGC
>JASBSE010000021.1 GCA_030149115.1 Winogradskyella sp.
CAACTGTTGCTCCGATGTGTAAAGATTTGCAAATTGTGATAAACGAATGGTAGGGAAATTTGGAGGTCGTAATCTGAAGAATTGCAAAGGCAAAACTCCTTGATTATTTAATTGAAATTTTTGAACCAAATATTGATATCGTTCTTTCGAATCTAAGAAATATAACTCTTGAACATCATCCTCTAACAAACTTGCTTGACCAAAAAGTAAAGCTTCTAAATCTAGTATATTATTCTGAAGTTTTCTGATAATGGTATAGTCAACAGAATTTGCAAGACTAAAAAATGCTTCTCCATTTACCTTGAGCCCAAAGTTTTTTAAAAGCATTTTGAACAGAACTGCTTCCCAATCGTTTTTAGACTCTTTCAATAGCTTTAAAATATCGTTAGATTTTCTTTCTAAACGCTCAATATATAGACGCTCTATCCAATTATTTAAAATAAAATCATCGACTTCTGGATAATGTGTTTCGCAGTTAATCCAAGATTTCGATTGTATTAAAGCTTTATAGTTGGTTAAAAGATTAACATCAACATATTGCTTTAACTCTAAGGTAGGAATTACAGAATTATCACTTCTGAACACTTCTGTATCGTGTTCCCAAACGACGTGCAAAATTACATTGTCGTAAGCTTTGTCCTTTTCATGACCATGCACATACCAATCTGAAGATTTTATATGAATTTCAACATTACCAGCCCATAATTGACTGTCTATATTCAATTGTGCATTAAAGAAATCTGGACCTGAATTATGATTATGCTCACCAAGTTTTAAAATAACAATGGATTCACCACTTGCTGTTTTAAGCAATATTGAAGAAAAAGCTTTGTGTTTCCAGACGTAATGAAGAAAGTCTTCTTGCATTTACCTAAAATAGAAAAAACATTTTAATTTAAGACTTTATTAATTTTTTGGTCATTGTATTTCCATCTTTAGTTGTAATCTTTAAAAGATATACACCAGATTTTAATGTTGAAGAATAATTTTCCACCTCAGATACAGAGCTAGATTTATTAATTGATTTTCCTAAAATATCATAAATCTCAATAGACTCTATTGGTTTATTAATTTCAATTGAAATTTTGTCTTTAAATGGGTTTGGATGAATATTTATATTTGTTTTGGTAATTTCATCTACAGAAAGTAACATCATATAATTAACATCTGATACAAAGCTGATAACGGAGCTGTAATTATTTAACTCATTTTTTAATAGTTGTGCATCGCAGTCACACACTAAAGTATATTGATTAGTATCAGGTTCAGGATATTCTATATATTTTCTAACACTAAAATCTTCAAAAATCTGATTTAGTCCATCATCATTAGTTACAACTAAACCTTCAGTCGTGGTACCAGTCTGCATTCCTGTATTTGCATCAATCAAATTTAGATTAAGAACATTAACCGATACTCCATCTACGGTTTCTTCTGCAGCATATCTAATAACAGTACTGTAAGCATTTAAATCTGTCAATAAGCTTATAACATCGTTACTTGAACAATAAATTTTGTAAAAATAGCCAGCTCCATTTTCGCCTAGATAAGTATCTGGTTCCATATAATCATATCCAAAAAGATTATAGGAGGCAAATATTTGATTTAAACCATCGTCATTAGACACACTTAAACCACAGGAGTTACAACCGCCATCAGAAACTCCAACAGTATTATCTACCAACTCAACTTGAATAGAGCTATTTTGAGAATATGCATTAGCACAGATACATATAAACATTAAAAAAGAGTACAAATATCTCATATAAAGCAATTTATATCAATAAAGTTAATAAAAAAATCCTGAGTATAACTCAGGATTTTCTTATAATTTAGTTGAGCCTTATGCTCAAATAAGAATTTGTTTATTCTATATAGCCCTTTTCACGCATCCAATCGTCATTAAACATTTTACCAACATAACGACTACCGTGATCGTGATACAAAACCACCACTACATCTTCCGGTTTAAAATGTTCTTTTAATTGAAGTACACCTTTTATAGCTGCACCTGCAGAATTACCCAAAAACATACCTTCTTCCTTTGCTAATCGCTGTGTATATACACAAGAATCTTTGTCTGTTACTTTTGTAAAA
>JASBSE010000024.1 GCA_030149115.1 Winogradskyella sp.
ATCGTCTTGTCTTACATCTAAAATGTCAAATTCGGCATTGGTTAAATCAAACTCAGTAAACCCATCATAATCTGTATCACAACCAATTAAAGGTACTGAAGGATTAACATCTGGTACTTGTACAACATTTAATTCAAAAGACGTAATAGAATTACAAATTGTTCCATTATCAATTTGAACAAAAATAGTCTGTGGGTTTACAGTGTTAGTATATTCGAGAGGTAATGGGTCTATGCTGTTTTCAGCGTTATTTAATGAGGTGTAAAACGTTACACTTAAGCTGTCTGAAATTCCGTCTGATATTTCTGTAATCTTAGTTGATAAATCAAAAGTTTCTGAGCCATCGTTAGATATGTCGTCACATACAAACCAATCTGCAGGTTCATTAAAAAGCGGGTTTGTTCCCACTTCTATAATGAAGCTGGTAGTGTCATAACAATCTTGATCTGATGTGTTTTCTACTCTGGCAAAAATTGTTTGTGGAGTAGTGGTGTTTTGGTAAGCTACATCTTTGTCTATTGCATTTGTTCTATTATCAGCATCTTCCTGATTTAAATAATATGACACTTCTTTCCCTGTTTGTCCGTTTAAAATTTCAGTGTCTTTGGTACTGAAAATAAATTCGGCAAAACCATCACTATTGTCTTCACAAATTTTATAGTTTTCAATTTCAGAAAATACTGGTAATGTATTTACTGTTATGCTCAAAGGTTCAACAGAATGACAACCAGTATTAGTGTTTTCTACTCTGATAAAAACAGTTTCTGTTTGAGCGTTGTAGTTACTTTCGTTATTTATTGTGTTGGTACTATTATTGGCTTGATTTAGATTATGATGAAAGGTTATTTGTCTATCTACCGTACTGCTAACAACCTCAGGAATAACATCTAATAAATTAACGATAAAGAAGCCGTCTTGGTCATCATCACAAATAAAAATATCTGATGGAGAAGAAGTAATTGGAGCTTCTAAAACCGTAATTTCAAAAAAGTTAACATCGGAACAACCTGTTTCATTTGAAGTTATTCTCGGATAAACTGTAAACGGGTTTGAAGTATTAGTGTAAAAGTTAGGAAGAACATTTGTATTGTTTCTAGCGTCGTCTTCAGTTAAAAAGTAAGTAACACTAAATCCATCTAAAGCATCTGTAACTTGTGTATCAAATTGTGATAAATCTGTTGTTGTAAAACCATCCTGGTCTTCATCACAAACGGTTTGACTAATAATAGATTCAAACTCATAGACAGGAATTAAAATTAAATCTATTTGCTCCACATCATAACAGGTTGCACCACTTAATCCTAAATAAATAGTTTGAGGATTGCTCGTTGGTATAAATGGTGTGGTTTGGTCTAATGCATTTACCTGATTATCTCTATCGTCTTCGGTTAAGTAGAATTCAACAGAGATGGCAAATTCATCTGGTAAATCATTTATAATACTTGTTGCAATACCTGAAAAATTAAATTCTTCAA
>JASBSE010000027.1 GCA_030149115.1 Winogradskyella sp.
GCAAAAGAAGTGGTAATGATTGCCAATGGTACCGGAATTGCACCTTTCCTCGGAATGCTCAACGAAACCAATAAAGACATAAAAACACATCTGTTTTGGGGCGGACGAACCACAGCATCGCTTCAATTGTATACTTCTCACATAGAAAACGCAACTCAAAAAGGCTATTTAGATAATTTTAATGTGGCCTATTCTCAAGAACAGGAAGCTAAGGTGTATGTTCAAGATAGTATTAAAGCAAGTGAAATGCTTATTTCTAATGCGCTTAAAAACGATGGAGTTATAATGATTTGTGGTTCTATAGCTATGCAAAATCGTGTGTTGGAAGTTTTGAATACCATAACCACAACAATCTTAAACGAGCCATTGAGTACATTTGAGAATAATGAGCAAATTTTAATGGATTGTTACTAAGATTTTATCTAAAAAAAAAAGCGCTATCCAAAAATGAATAACGCCTTACCAATCAACTAATTTTAAAACTGAATATTTAAAATCTAAATTCAAATCCTAGGTTACCACCAAATGGATGACCAGGACGTAGACCTGCAGGAACTCTAGAAACAGCATATGTTTCATCAAGTAAGTTTATAATATTTCCTGTAAGACTAAGGTTCTTTGTAAAATGATATTTTGCAGACATGTCAATGATAAAGTTAGAATCTACACGCTCAGCATCTGGAATAGATCCTGTGCCAGCCATAGTTCTAAATTCGCCATTAAATCTCCCGTTTATGTTGAGCTCATATTTAGTGTGCTCTAACGATAAACCAACATTAAATTGATGTGTTGGAATGTATGGTAATTCGTCACCTTCAGTAACTTCTCCCCATAAATCATCATTACTGCCAAAGCTATTTAAAAACTCTGTATTTGTAAATGTATAGGCAAACGTTACAGGTAGTTTAAACGATTTGTTATTTGGCAATAACTCGTAGTTTAATAAAACTTCTACACCACTCACAGCAACTTCACCTGCATTAAATTGATCTAAAGAACCTGTTCCGCCAGTAGCAGCTAAATCGCTACCCAATAAGTTGCTGTAGTCATTATAGAAACCAACTACTTCTCCACGTAATTGACCAAAAGCAAAACGCGATCCTAATTCGTAATTGATACTTTCTTCAGCTTCTTCACCATCAGAACTTCCTGGAGGTGAAAATCCTTTGTGTACACCACCAAATACAGAAACAGCATTTGTAAAAGCGTAGTTAACACCAATACCTGGAATAAAAACATCTACTTTGTTTTCTCTAAACGAAAGGTCACTGCCTGTTCTACTTGGATCATTGCTACCATAGTTATCGCGTTGTAAAATGATGTTTTCATATCTAATGCCAGGTGTTACAGTAAGCTTATCGTATTTTAATTTATACATTGCATAAGCTGCGAAGGCCTTTGCACTGCTAATTCTGTTACCTTGCGCTCCACGTACACCATCAGATGTTTTAGACATATTTTGGTTTATGATACTGTAACCATCTTCCCACTGAAATCGGTCTTCTTCATCGTAATGGTATCGCAAGCCAACTTCTATATCATGAAACGTGTTTTCACCATACCAGTGGTAGTCAAATTTTGTTTGTACACCTTTAGAATAATACACACGATTATTCGCTTTAACCAATAAAGCATCAGCAGATGAATCTACATCACCACGAATAATATTCAAATGGTCTGCATATGTTGTTGGGTCTGCTAACACAGTGGCAATACCTTGTTTGTCACCATTAAATATAACATCGTCTAACTTGTACCAGTTACGTGAAAATTTATTGTAATAACCGTTAGTCGTTAAACGCATATTTTTAGTGAAGTCTAAAGTATGCGTAAGCATTAATTGAATTTGCTCAGCAATCATACGATCATCTTGCGAAGCTGCATATCTACTATAAGGAGATGAATTAAAGTCGCTTTCAGTAAGACCTAAATAAGTTTCGTAAGAACGCTCATCGTAATAATGAAATTTGGCTTCTAATGACTGCTGGAGTTTAGCGTCAGCATCAGTTTTTACTTTAAACTTAGCTGTTAATTCATTAATGTCAAATCCTGTATTATTACCGTTAGGTAAGTCCTTAAAGCCGTCAGAACCGTAGTTAAGGAATTCTACCATGTAGCCAATATTTTCTTTTGTGTCACCTATACGTGCCAAAACTTGTTGAGTATCAAAAGAACCATAACCAGCTCTAACTTCACCACTAAAGGTGTTTGGTATTTGTGCAGAAATCATATTAATAGCACCACCAGTCGTAAATGGACCAAACTGTACCTGGCTACTTCCTTTTAAAATTTCAACAGCCTGCATACGACCAACTGAAGGAAAATAATAAGCAGCTGGTGCACTGTAAGGAGCAGGTGCTATAAGCACACCATCTTCCATTAAGGTAATTTTTGCACTACGCTCTGGAGATGTACCTCTTAAACTTATGTTTGGTCGTAATCCAAAGCCGTCTTCTTCGTAAAAGGTAACACCAGGAACTGAACGCAAAGCACGATTAATATCTGTAAACCCAAATTTCTTTAATTCTTGTGGAGACAAATAATAAGCAGAACCTGTACGGTTACTTGCTACATATTTACTACCAAACATTTGACTTGAATTAATAATTACTTCGTCAAGTTTTTGAATAGAATCTAATGGTTTTTCGTTAGGCTGATTTTGTGCATTTACAAGAAATGTACATATAAAACCAATTACTGTAAGGGCTAATTTCCGAATCATTTATTTAGACTTGTTAAAAATAGGTTTGTTTTCAGCGTGCAAAAGTAATACTGAATTGCATTTTTTCAAAATTTATTTAGAATAAATAAAAATAAAATAACAGTAAGTATTGATAAACAGTTTCTTATGAAGGAATATTTTTTTATTCGAATTTTATTTAACCGTAAGTTGACATTTGCTCAATGAAAAAAAATGTATCTTTGCGTGCAATTACATCTTAATTGCACTATGACAGCACACGAAAACAAAATCTTAGGTGAAGGCCTTACCTACGATGACGTCCTTTTAGTTCCAGCATTTTCTGAAGTACTTCCTCGCGAAGTAAATATTCAAACAAAATTTACGAGAAACATTACCATAAATATTCCTGTGATTTCAGCCGCTATGGATACAGTTACAGAGAGTAGAATGGCTATAGCTATGGCTCG
>JASBSE010000028.1 GCA_030149115.1 Winogradskyella sp.
CACTGCAAAAATGGCTTCAAAATTAATAGCACCTTCTATGCTTGCCGCAGATTTTGGCAACTTACAACGCGATACAGAAATGGTAAACAATAGTGAGGCCGATTGGTTTCACATAGACGTTATGGATGGTCATTTTGTACCAAACATTTCTTACGGAATGCCTGTAATAGCTGCTATAAAAAAGCATGCTACAAAACCTTTAGACGTTCATTTAATGATAGAAAAACCTGAACGCTATATTGAAGAATTTGCCAAAGTTGGTGCAGATATTATTACTGTGCATTACGAATCTACCGTACATTTACACAGAACACTACGACAAATAAAAGATGCTGGTTGTAAAGCTGGTGTTGTACTTAACATTACGACTCCAATTAATGTTTTAGAAGACATCTTGCCAGAATGCTACATGGTGTTATTGATGTCTATTAATCCTGGTTTTGGAGGTCAGAAATTTGAAGACGTTACCTATCAGAGAATTAAAAAATTACGTAAGCTCATTGATGCGCAAGGTCTAGATACGCGTATTGAAATTGATGGAGGTGTTACCGATAAAAACATTAAGGGTTTAGTAGAAGCTGGTGCAGACACCTTTGTTGCCGGAAGCCATGTTTTTAAAAGCAGTAGTCCTGTTGAGACTATTAAAAATTTAAAATCTTTAGCTAATTCTAATTCATAAAAAAAAGCGCCTTTTCGGCGCTTTTTTATTTATAATTGTTTCAAGAGATAATTTATTAAATCTGTTGTTGTAACAATACCTACAAGATTACCATCATCTACTACTGGTAAAGCGTGAAATTCTTTTTTTGCCAATATCTTGGCAACGTCTTTTATAGTAGCTGTAGGCGGTACTGTGACCACATTTTTAGCCATCACCTGCTCTATTGTAAACATATTATACACCAAAGTATCTACTTCTTCTTCATTATCGTATACGGCATCAGCAAAACTAATGCGTAACAGATCAGAATAGCTAAGCATACCTATGATTATTTCACCATTAACCACAGGAATGTGTCTTATTTTATGTCTTTTAAACAGTATCTCGGCAGTCTCTAAATCATCATCTCTATTAAGCGCAATGATATTTGTGCTCATTATTTCGGAAATTGGCGGTATATATCTCATGACTATTCGTTTTACAATTCACTATTAAAAGTAACTTATAAAACCGATAGAAATCATGATAAATATCATGTAAAAAACTGAAACTAAAGCAGTCGTTGTATACTAAGTGTTATCTCCACTACCATAACCATAGCCATAGCCGTAGTTATACCCATAGCCTTGAGATTTATTAGCCCCAACACTGTTAATGACATAAGCCATGTTTTTTAACTTACCACTTTCTGATAATTCTTTTGAGAATTTCAATAAGTTCTTTTCGGTGTAGTTAGCTCTGGCAATATAAATTGTAGCATCTGCTAATTGCGAGATCAACATCGTATCGGTAACCAATATTGTAGGAGCCGTATCCACAACAATGTAATCAAATTCTTCTTTAGCTTCTTCAATCAACTTTTTAAAGCGACCATTTGTTAGTAAATGCGCTGGGTTAGGAGGAATACTTCCTGACAAGATAATACGATGATTAGGGTGCTTTTCAAAACCGCTAATTAAAGCGTCTTTCCAATTGTAATCAACATCGTGCAGATAGTTAGATAAACCTGGTTTTTGTTTATCTTCACTAATATGTGTGTGTATTTGCGGATTTCTTAAATCGGCACCAATCAGTAATACTTTTTTATTAATACTAGACAACGCAAGCGATAAGTTAAGGCTTACATAGGTTTTTCCTTCCCCTTTAATTGTAGAGGTACAATAGATCACCTTGCCCTTTTCACCGTCTTTAACAGGGAGAATATAATCTACATTTGAGCTTAAAATCCTAAAGGATTCTGCTAATGGTGAGCGGTCATTAGGATCATTAAAAATAAGGTCTTTTTTCTTCTTTAAATCAGGGATTTCGCCAATAACCGGAATTTTGGACGTTAGATCAACAATATCTTCTTTACTATGCAATTTAGTATCTAGCATAAAAATAAGATACAACACTCCAAAAGGAATGAGTAAACCTGCCAATAATGCACCAGCATAAACGATAGTTGACTTTGGTGAGATTGGTTCAACACCTGAAAGTGCATTCTCTACAACCTTAATTGAAGGTTCTGTTATGGCCAAATTAATTGCGGCTTCTTCTCGTTTTTGAAGTAATAATAAATATAGGCTTTCTTTAATTTTCTGCTGACGATCAATAGCCTTAAATAATCGCTCTTGTTCTGGGATTTGAGACACTCTACCTGCCAATCTTCTATTCTTACTTTTCAGCTGATTTAAAGACGCTTTTACTTGAGTCGAATAGGTTTTTAAAGACCTATCGATATTCGATTTTAAATTTTGTACTTCACTAACCGCTAGTTGTACCATTGGGTTGTTCTCACCACCACTACTTACCAACTTGTCTCTATTTATAACTGCAGTATTATATTCTGAAATGAGCGCATTAATACTAACATTTTCTATACCAATATTCGCTGGTAATAAGTCTGATTCAGAATCACTTGTTAATGAATTCACTAATAAGTTTGAAAGTTCTAATTGGTTTTCTAATGCAAATACTTCTTCTTCAGATTTAGTGCGTTGCTGAAGCCCTAGCTCGGCATCAGTTCGAATATCGACGATATTATTATCTTCCTTAAATCCTTGTCTATTAATTTCTATAGAATCTAATTCACCTGCTAAAAACTCAAATCTAGCATCTATAAAGTCTATTGTACGTTCAGAAACCAGTTGTCTGTCTTTTATGCCATCATCATCAAAAACCGTCGTTAAGGTATTTAATATGTTCTCGGACAACTCTTTGCTTTCCCCTTTAATAGAGAGTTTTAATATATCACTTTGGTCTCCAACAGCTTCGACTACGATTCTACTTTTTAAGGACAACGTCGCACCCTTTACTGTTTTAAAAACAATATTGTAAGCCGTATCTACGATATCACTAAAGGGAATCTGATCCTTTAAGCTTAGATTAAATGGTAATTTGTGGTCGGTTGTATATGTCGTATGCTCGTTGAAGTTAATGACGTTATCGGTATCTAAGTTAGTGACTTGAAAGCCTTTGTCTGTTACGACTACATTATACGCTAAGGTTTGCGATATGCTATCTGGTAAAATGATTTGATTAAAATCTAAAGGAAGGGCTTTTATTTGACTGGTTTGGATTGCACCTTCTTCATAAAACACCGTATTTAAGTTTAATTCCCTAACCACGCGCTCCATAATCAGATACGAACTTAAAATTTCCATTTCGTTCTCAAGATTAATGTTACTTCTATTGAACACAAATGCAGCCGTCGGTAACTCTAAACCTTCAGACTCATCCAGTACTTTTATTTTGGAATGGGTTTCAAAAATACGCGGTGCATATCTTAAATAGATATAAGCACTTAACAAGGCTACCATAACTGCAATTACAAACCAAGGCCAATGGCTTAGATATTGCCTTATGACTTGTTTTACATCAATTTTATCCTCTTCGCCAAAAAAACTGCTATTAAATTGATTTTCCATACGTTATCTTGTCAATAAAATTGTGACACTAAGGGCTAAGGATGCAATGGTTAATATCGTCCCCACATTGCCTACAAAACCTGCACTTTTAACCTTTGTATCATTAGGGTTTACAATGATATTATCGTTTGGCTTTATAAAATAAAATTCGCTATCCATAAACGCTGTGGACGTTAGGTCTATATGAGATATTTTACGTACTCCATCCACCTCTCGTGTAATAAGAATGTCTTCGCGTTTGCCATTAATGGTAAGATCACCCGCATACCCTAAGGCCTGTAATATGGTGATGTTTTGTTCTGTAAAGCTATAGGTGCCAGGCTTATTCACCTCTCCTAAAATCGTCACTTTGGCATTGATGAGTCTTATATTAACGGTTGGATTGGCTAAATGACCACCAGAGGTTAATTGGTTTTTGATGTCCACTTCTAACTCCTTAGTGGTTTTATTGGCTGTTGAGATCTCACCTAAAACAGGAAACTTTATGGTATTGTCTGTAGACACCAAATAACCATCTAACTGAATGACTTGTAAGTTTTGAGACTGCACACCTGTAGCTGTAGATTTGTTATAAGGTATCGCTGCTTCTGGTATGGTACTTTCTACGGTTATTTTTAAGATGTCATTAGGTTGAATGTTGGCAGATTCATAGTTGACTTTACTATTGTCTTGTTGTATAGCGTCTTGCATATAAAGGATGTCCTTTTTTGAAGCACAAGCGCTCAAAACCACTAATACCAACAGGCTTAATATTCTTCTTTTCATTAAAAACTTATCATTACAAGTACCGCAAATATAACTGCATTTCAAGGACTAGCAAAAGCAATTGTCATATTATAAAACCTTAGTGCTTTATTAGGCTCAATTATTTATGACTTTCTTTATTACAAATGGCAACATATAAAGGGCAGAACCATACAATAATAAATATATGATTTGTGTGTTAAGATTGAGGTGCAGCAAATTAAACGCAATACCTATGATAACAACATTAATACTGCTAATTAAAATCGTAGTCATTAGATGGCTATAACCACTTCTTATAAATCTATGATGTATGTGATTTTTATCGGCTTTAAAAGGACTTGTCTTATGAATCACCACTCGTATAAAGAACACCCTCAATGTATCTATGAGTGGGAAGAACAACAACGCAAAGGCTAAAGCTGGTGACGCTCTAAAGTAAGCTGAGTCTTCGTCTAATTGTGCCATATTTATAAAACTAATCGTAAAAAAGGCAAGTAAAAACCCAACAATCATTGAGCCTGTATCACCCATAAAAAGTTTATTCTTCCTTGAGAAATTCATCCTTAGAAACGCTAATAAACACCCACAAAGCGCAATAGCAATTGTTGCTAAACTCAATTCATTAGAATTCACAAAGAGATACACAAAGATACCGCTAATACAAAAAGCCACTGTACCAGCCAAGCCATCTACACCATCAATTAAATTATAAGCATTAATAATAAGAATGTACACAAAGAGTGTAAAGCCTACCGATATCCAATACGGCAATATATCAATACCCAAAATCATAGAGAATCCTATGATTCTAGTATTAGTGAAGACAATAAGAAGCCCTGCCGCAAACAATTGGCCTATGAATTTTTTACCAGCCGATAGTACCGTTAAATCATCTTTGAGTCCTAAGAAAAAGAGTATGGTTAAGCCTCCCATTACCAAAAGCAGCACCTTTGTGTTTAAAAATGCTCCTACTATGGTCATTACTACAATGAGTCCTACAAAGATACCTATACCACCAAGTGTAGGTGTTTTATCAGCGTGTACACTTCTACTATCAGGTTCATCCATGAGATGTTTTTCTTTGGCGACATATAATATGGTTGGGAATGTCTGGTAGGCCACAAAAAACGCTATGACGAAAGCCGCAATAAGCCAGATGGTTATATTATTTTCAGGAGTAAAATTCTCCAGTAATGTTTCAATCATAAAGGTTGATTTTAAAACATCTTAGGGGATTGGAAATATACAAATTTCTATGCGAAGTCTAAGATGTCTATACAAATAAGTCTAAATTATCTTTTTGTTAAGCTTAGAATATTGGTTACTATGCGTTCTGCGGTTTTACCATCCCAGAGCGGAATTGTTTTATAGGCTTTCCATTCTCCATTAAAAAGTTCTTCTAAATAGGGTTTAATAGCCTGCGGATTGGTACCTACCAATGCATTCGTTCCTAAGGTGATAGTTTCTGGTCGTTCGGTATTATCACGGAGAGTCATACAAGGTACATTCATTACAGAGGTCTCTTCTGTGATACCACCAGAATCTGTAATTACTGCTTTGGCATGCTCTACCAAGTAGTTGAACTCTAAATAAGGTAAAGGAGCTACCATGTGTAGTCTTGGATGCGACACTTTTAAACGCTCTAAGATCTTAGCGGTTCTTGGATGTACCGGAAACACCAAGGGTAAATCTTTGGTATTGGCAATAATCTCATCTATCATGGCTTTTAACTGACTCTCTTCGTCGACATTGGCTGGCCTGTGAAGTGTCATAACAATGTAAGACTTAGGCTTTAGCTCTAGCTGACTCCAAACCGCTGGTGGTCTAAAATTTGGTCTTTGCTTTAAAAGCGTGTCTATCATGGTGTTACCAACATAGAATATCTGTTGCTCATCTGCTCCGCTTTTAAGAAGGTTCTGGTTAGCCAACTCTGATGTTGTAAAGAAGTAATTGGTAATACTATCTGTGACTAGTCTATTGATCTCTTCGGGCATAGTCCAATCCTCTGAACGAATCCCTGCCTCTACGTGTGCCACTTTGGTATGTAGTTTTTGCGCTACTAAAGCACAAGCCATTGTTGATGTGACGTCTCCTACTACTAAAACCAAATCAGCAGGATTTGCCATTAATTCCTTTTCAAAATTTACTAAAATGGCAGCTGTTTGCTCTGCTTGCGTACCTCCACTACATTCTAAATTAACATGGGGTTCTGGTATGTTGAGCTGTTCAAAAAAGCTACCTGACATGTTCTTATCGTAATGCTGACCTGTGTGTACTAATCTATATGCCAGTGCTTCGCCTTTTTGTTTTGCGTTTTCTATAGCGTGGATGATTGGCGCTATCTTCATAAAGTTAGGCCTTGCTCCTGCTATGATTGTAATGTTGTACATGATAGTTTTGGGTTGATTGGTTTTATTATAGTTATACTAGTAATGGCACAAATTTATAGTTTTTTGACAATCTTCTTGACATACTCCACATTCTTTATGCTAAAACCTTTAGGATTTGTAGGAAAAAACCAGCGTTGACCCGAATTAAACCCGAATTAAACCCGAAGGAGACCCGAAGGACATCCGGAGGAGACCCGAAGGAGCCCCTAATGAAGTATTGTTGTTTAATAGTATAAAATTTAATGTAAACTTAAAGTATTGACGCACTGCGGTGGGTGTCTTAATATATGGTTTTTGATATGTTTTTGAGACTGCTTCGTGCCTCGCAGTGATGGTAGTTTATGTTTTATGGTTCTCGATACATTTTATTCTCATGCTTCGAATAAAATACTCGAACTGACGTGGCGGTTTGGCTTGTGTTTTTTCTCTTTGAGATTCCTTCGCTGCTCTCGGAATGACGAAAGACAAGGGTATGGTCATTGCGAGTGAGGTACGAGTGAAGCAATCTTATTGTTGGATGTGTTATCTTTTTATGGGACTGTTTCTACTGACGCTTTCAGGTCTGCATTGCAGTGACGGCTTGGGTTGTGTTTTTCTAAATAATTCTTGTGGTATTTTACTTGAACTGATGGCTTGTGTGTTTTGTTTCTTACGTTCATTTTTGAAAGACCAAAAACGAACCAAAAAGTCTTTTGCTGTCAAAGGTATTTTTAAGAGCACTTTTGGTGCTCTTAAAACCATAAACAAAATCCTAAATGGCTTCCAAGGCTTCAGCCATTCTTGACGGATTTTGTTTATATATACTGCTGACAGC
>JASBSE010000033.1 GCA_030149115.1 Winogradskyella sp.
GTCATAGTGCCTTCTTCTGTAGTAAATCTTATTTGATATACTGAGCCTTCCAAAGAACTTATGTCTATCTTGTTATTTACTAAATTTCCTTTAGCAACTAAATGACCAAGTGTATTATAAATTTCATAACTAACTTCTTTATAGTCTGTTAAAACATTTAAACTATTTCCTTTAACAGGATTTGGATATAGTCTAAATTCCTTAACATGATCTGTTGTAGCGGTAACATCTTCTCTAGTAGTTCCTGCTGTTGTTAAACTAATATTATCAATAGCTATATCAGCTTGCCAAGTACTACCAACAAATCGATTAAAACGCAGTTGCACACTTGTGC
Source organism: Winogradskyella sp. (assembly GCA_030149115.1). Lineage (GTDB taxonomy): Bacteria > Bacteroidota > Bacteroidia > Flavobacteriales > Flavobacteriaceae > Winogradskyella. The sequence goes on from JASBSE010000033.1 coordinate 335, forward strand.
CAATATAAGCAGACAAGCTTACACTTGCTGACTGCCAAGAATTACCCAAGTTTCCTGAACTAGTCCAAATACTAGCCCATGTTGCCCCATTGTCTTCACTAATTTCTAGATCTAAGGTACCCATATCTGCTGCACCATATTGATGATAATTGAAGTTAAATGTCGCAGATGCGGCAGAACTCAAGTCAAAACAAGGCGAATTTAAAATCGCTCTTCTACTTGGATAGTTTGGGCTCGATGCTTCTACATAAACATAATAAGTTCCATCAGCCGCACTCGAAGGACCTGTGTTGCTTGATGGTGTCCCATTAGCATCAATAGTCCAATCTATATCATCTGCACTTGATTGAGACCAAGCTCCAAGGGTGTTTTCAAAACTTTCTGAATATGGGAAAGATGAAATTCCTCCTAAACAGCCATTATTAGCAGCTCCTTCAGTTAAACTTACTGAGTCTATAGCAATATCGGCTTGCCAAGTACTACCAACAAATCGATTAAATCTTAATTGAACAGAGCCACCTACATAACTATCTAAATTAATATTAACACTTAACCATTGATTACCTTGATTGCCTGATTGACTCCAAATACTTGTCCAAGTTGCACCATCATCATCACTAATCTCTAAATCGATTGTTCCCATATCTGTTGCACCATACATATGATACATAAAACCAAAGTTTGCTTCTGAAAGTCCGCTTAAATCAAAACAAGGCGAGTTTAAAATAGCTCTTCTGCTAGGATAGTTTGGACTAGATGCTTCCACATAAACATAATAGCTTCCACTAAAAGCACTTGATGGTCCTGTATTACTTGAAGGTGTTCCGTTAGCATCAACAGTCCAGTCTATATCATCAGCATTTGATTGCGTCCATGCTCCTAGAGTGTTTTCAAAACTTTCTGAATAAGGGAAAGAAGAAATTCCACCAGAACATCCTGTAGAAACTTCTGAAACAGTAATAGTTCTTGTAACTTCTACTGCGGCATTTCCTGCAGCATCACTTACATTATAGGTTACAACATAAGTTCCCGTACTATTTGTATCAACCACATCTCCTCCAATTATAATATTTGCTGTAATGTCTCCATCTATATTGTCGGTCGCAGTTGCTCCTTGCTCTGTGTAAATATCACCAACGGTTAAATTAATTGATGAAGCTCCTATTAAAGTTATAACAGGTAGTGTTGTATCAGGATTTACAGTGACTGTTCTAATAACCTCTGTTGCAGAATTTCCAGCGGCATCACTTACATTATAAGTAATAATATAGGTTCCCGCTATACCTGTATTTACAGCATCTCCTCCAATAACAATATTTGCAGAAATATCACCGTCTACATTATCGGTTGCTGTTGCTCCAAGTTCAGTGTATGTTTCTCCTACATTCAAACTAACTGATGATGAACCAATCAATGTAATTACAGGTGCCGTAGTATCAGGATTAACCGTAATTGTTCTAATAACTTCTGTTGCAGAATTTCCAGCGGCATCACTTACATTATAAGTTATGACGTAAGTTCCTACAGTATTGGTATCTACAGTATCGCCACCAATTACAATATTAGATGTAATATCTCCATCCACATTATCAGTTGCAGTTGCTCCTAGTTCTGTATATGCTTCTCCCACGTTCAAGCTAACTGACGAAGCACCGTGTAACGTGATGACTGGTGGTACAGTATCTGGCCCTGAAGCAGTTAAAGAAACATCATCAATAGCTATATCTGCCTGCCATGTACTTCCAACAAATCTATTAAAACGCAATTGAATTCCTTTCCCTGTGTAAGCATCTAAATTAACTGAAGCACTTAACCATTGATTTCCTTGATTTCCTGATTGACTCCAAATACTTGTCCAGGTTGCTCCATCATCCTCACTAATTTCGAGATCAATTGTTCCCATGTCTGCAGCACCAAACATATGATACATAAAGTCGAAAGAAGCAGATGACACACCGTTAAGATCAAAACAAGGTGAGTTAAGAATTGCTCTTCTACTTGGGTAGTTAGGGCTTGAAGCTTCAACATATACATAGTAGTTTCCATCTGCTGCACTTGATGGTCCTGTATTACTAGATGGCGTTCCATTGGCATCTACCGTCCAATCTATGTCATCAGAACTAGATTGTGTCCAATCTCCAAGGGTGTTTTCAAAACTCTCTGAATATGGGAATGTTGAAATTCCTCCTGAACACCCATTTGATGGTTCAACTACTGTAACTGTTCTTGTTACTTCAGCTGCATTGTTTCCAGCGGCATCACTAACATTATAGGTTATTACATAAGTACCAAGTACCGAAGTATTCACAGTATCACCACCTATTACAATATTTGCAGAGATATCACCATCAATATTGTCGGTAGCGGTTGCTCCAAGCTCGGTATACGTTCCACCTTGTGTTACATTTACAGTTGAAGCACCGTTTAAAATAATAACTGGTGGTGTTGTATCTGGTCCTGATCCTTCAATAATTACCGTATAATCTTCCACTTCGCCATAAGTAAATGTTTCACATGCTGTAGGAATACCATTGTATTTCATAGAAACACGCATACGAGTAGAATTTTCTACAGCACTTGATGGTATTGTAAAGCTTCCTGATACAGGTGTTGCTGTTGTAGCTGCCTGTGTCCAAACTTGTTCTCCAGCATCACTAAAATCACCATCTCTATTGTAATCGATCCAAACGGAATACCCTTCGCTATAAACAGTTCCTGTCCATGTTGGAGTAATGGTAATAGTATATTGAGCATCTTTAGTTAATGTGGTAGAAATTCCTGTAAAATCCGAATAAAATTGAGCCCCAGAAGGATTGTCAATAGTATTCAATTGTACTCTTCCTATATATTCATCATTCACATTTGTACTGGCAGAAGAACAATAATTGAGTTGAACATCCGTAGTTGTAAAATTAATAATAGTACTAAAAGCAGACGTAGACGTATCTGGACATTCACTTCTTACTTGTGCTTCGTATTGCGTTAATGGACTTAAACCTGTTAGATTAGTGGAAATACCATTAATATTCAAAGTAGTCCATGTGCTCGTTCCAACTTGTCTGTATTGCAAATCGTAGGATGCTCCAGGTACTGCATTCCAACTTAAAGTTGCAGAATTAGAACCAATGTTTGAAGCTGCTAATCCTGTTGGTACTGTCGCGTTACAAACCACCTGACCAGCTATAGTAAAATTAGTATTAGAAATATCGAAGAAAATATGATTAGATCCTCTAACCATTATTCTATTTTGGTTCCCTTGATTATTCGGGACAACTATATCATGTGAACCATCATTTGTAACACCTGAAGCTAAAGTTATTGGATATGTATCCCCTCCATCAGTAGATAAAAAGATGTCTACGCTTGCAGCATTGACGCCATTACCTGTGGTACCAGCCACATTCCAAGTTACGGTTTGGGTCGTTCCCGCATTCCAAGTGACATTAGTATTTGGTGAATTTACCACAAAAGGGCCTGCAGTGCTATTTACAGAGACAACCATGTCATCACTATTATTGGTTCCTCCACCTGCAACATTATCTCTAACTGTTAATCTGAAATTTAATGTTCTTGCCACATTAGGTACTGCTTCCCATTGCCAGGATGTTGCGCCAGACTTAATGGTTTCTAACCTTGGGAAATAACGGTTTGGATTCGTTGTTGGTTCAAAAGACCTAAATGCCACTCCAGAGGTTCCTGTTGTACTCGGATAAGTAGATGAAGCATTGTTTTCATCGTATTGTTCCCAACAATAGGTTAAGACATCTCCAGCGTTAGCATCAGTTGCTGAACCCTCTAAGACAAAAGGTGTACCTCTAGGAATAGTGTAGTTAGAACCTGCATTTACCACTGGTACAGAATTACCTGTATTTGTATTGGTTTGGCAACTTGTGGTATTAATATAATTAGTTACCTGTTCTATCGATACCGCATGAAAATACGGATCACTATTACTTTGTACATCTGTTGCGCCAGTAATACCTGCATAGCCCATTATGGTTGAACCACTACCAGGTTCCATTTGAGCATTTGTGCCTTCGTTGCCGCCAAATGTCCATGTATGATTAGCTCCAAATTGATGGCCTAACTCATGTGCTACATAATCTACATCAAAAGGATCTCCTTCCGGAACTGTATGTGATGTCCATCCACTTCCTTTCTGTCCGTTAACGCAAACACAGCCTATGCAACCAGCGTTTCCATTGTTTTGAAGGTTTGCAAATAAATGACCAACATCATAATTAGCTTCTCCAATAACACTTGTTAAAGTATTTTGTAATTGAGAATTGTAGTTTGAAGTTGTATTACCATAAGGATCAGTAGAAGTGTTTGTATAGATAACATCATCTGTATTGGCAATTAATACCATTGTTACATTAAAGTCTACCTCATAAATCCCATTAACCCGTGTCATTGTAGTATTAATAGCTGCAAGGGCTTGGGCTTTTGTACCACCATGATATTGGGTATATTCACCAGTGGCTGATACTGCTAAACGATAGGTTCTTAAAATAGAATCATCGGCATTCTTCATTGTGATATCCGATGAAACTCTACGTTTAATCCGTTCGGATACCTCACACTCAAAATCATCATTATAATTTATGCGATTTTCTCTATTAAAAATAACATAAGTATCCCCATTTTTCTCTAAAGGTTCAATAAAAGTATTTCCATTAGCAGATAAAATCATTCCGTTAAATCCTTCTGGTGAAATACTGAATCTTAAAATTGATGAAGCATCATCAACTCCCTGACCTATATAAGATCTAATTTCAGGAAAACGCTCTTGTAAATCTGGATGCATTACAGATGCTTCCTTTATTCTAAAGCGCTCCATTTTACCTTCTGAATTCGGAAAAGACAGAATTGTGTTTGAGGTAACCGAAAACTGATTTCGTTGGGCAACTCCATTTAAGGCTTGTCTAAGTGCCTGTGTATTCAAACTAAATGTTTGAAATTCTTTTAAAGTTTGATGGCTTTCTTTTAAAACTCTACTAGGATTAGAAGTTTGCTTTTGCCAAAAGACTTTGTTTTGAGACCATAGCATGGTCGTTCCCATCATTGTGATGAGCAACAATAATTTAATTTTCATAATGTAGAAAAAATGGATTAATTAATAGCTTTCTTTGCCTCAAATTAGTGATTTTAAAAACTACTGTATTCTGATTTATAGATTTTTAAGTCCCAAATCATAAAATGTGTGGAAAAACCGTAACCGAAAGTAAGAATACATTTACTTAATCATTTTAAACAAAAAAACTCAGGTAATTAGCCTGAGTTTTTTATTTATTTTTTGAGATATTATCTTATAATAAGTTTCTTCGAAACTACACTATTTGTGTTTTTAAGTTGTGCTAAGTATACTCCCTTGGTAAATTGAGATGTATCTATCGTATTTGTTAGCGTTCCTTGTTCTAAATCTTTCTTAAGCACTTCTCTTCCACGTATGTCATACAATATAAATTCAGTAGCCTCTATAATTTGACCCTTGACTATTATACGCTTAGGATCATCTAAACTTAATACTTGGATCATATCTAGTCCTGTTTCGTCAATACTTAAGGTTCCTTGGTTAAATCTTAAGTAAAAACGACCTACACCTTGTAAGTCTGATACTGGAGTAAAGATATAATCTGTATCATTTAAAAGTGTAAATGTATTGTTCTGACTATCTTCTAAATAGATATCAATATCGCTTGGCAATATATTTTCAGATAGGCTTATGGTCAATTGCTGTCCTGCTGCAGCATTTATACCTAAAGGAATAATGGCATTATTAGAAATATCTAAATCTGAAATAGCCTGAATAGCCATATCTGTGCCATCATTTCCTTCAACTAATTGCGAATAAATACTAAAACTTGGTGCTATACTTCCAAAGGTTCTGGCGTCATAACCTGGATCTAAACCTAATGATGCGTTATCCGACACATAGAACTCAGAATGATAAACATCATAACCATTGGTAAGATTTAATTTAAAGTAAGAAATATTATTGTTTCTACCCGCAATAAAATCATCCGAGTTACCTATTGTTCTCATAGCTGGTGTGAAACTAATGTTTCCACCACCTGCAACAGAAGCTACTAAAAAGCCCTGTCCTGGTGTTATAATAGCATTAGGGTTTAGATCTGAATACGCTTGATTCCAAATGGTCCAACCGTTAGAGGCATTTCCGTCATAACCATATATACCTACACTTGGTGATGCTAATTGTGAGCTATTAGCCGCTAAGAAATCTGCTAAAGTGATGTATGAAGGGTATGGGTTACCAACTAGATTCCATTCGGGATATGTTGGTCCAGAAACAACAACTGGTACATTAATATTTCCTGTATTTACTGTACCAACAAATTCAAATGTAGAATTATCAGTAGATGCAGCTCTATATCCTGTACCAGCATCTAACGTTGCGGTTACAGTATTAGAATACAACTGATAGGTATTTGTCGTTTTATCAAATGGGCCAAATAAATATTGTGTTCCTCCTCCATTACTAACAATATTACTATTGTTACCAGCAAACACATTAAATACTTGGCCAGAAACTGGAGGAGCAATTAAATCATTTGCGTCTTCTTCACCAACAGCTGCGGTGTTGTTTGTATGTCTAAAGTATCTTACATTACCTGTAACTGTTCCATTTGGTATTAAACTTGAATAATTGTTTGATACTGAGTTTAAAGTTAAGGTACCGTTGCTCACAATATTCCCATTTACAATTATAGAACCCGTTGCATCAACTATTGCTTCTGCACCTAAGTTTATAGTAATATCGTTTAGTTCTACATCAGTTGCTATAGTGGCTGTGCCATCTAAAACAAGTGCATCCTCAGTCCCTGTAGTATTATCAGGTGCATAAGGTGTCCATACAGATTCATTATATAGCAATCCATTAAATAAATGCAAAGTATAGTCTTCTACCTCCCCATATTGAAAGGTTTCACAAGATTCTGGTACATCATTAAACATCATTGAAACTCTCATAACAGCTTCACCATTAACAATGCTAGATGGGATTGTAAAACTACCACCAACTGAAGCACCACCTGTAATTGGAGCTTGAGTGAATACCTGTTCTCCTGCATCCGTAAAATCACCGTTTAGATTATAATCTATCCAAACCGAATATCCGACCGCATTTGTAGTAGCCACATTATATTCTGGTGTTATCGTAATATTATATGTAGTGCTTTTTGATACAGTGGTTGAAACATTAGTAAAATCAGTATAGAACTGAGCGGTAGAACTATTATCAATAGTATTTAATTCTACTCTTGCAATACCTAAATATAGATTAGGGTCTGTAGAAGAAGAAGCACAATTAATAGGTGAACCTATTTTAAATTGGTCTATGGCTATGTCACTGGCAAATCCACCTCCTGTTGTACCAGTAAATCTGAATCTAACTGTTTGTTCATCATATGAACTTAAATCGAAATTAAAAAAGTTCCATTGATCTCCTTGATCTCCACTTTGTGTAAATAAGGTTATCCAGTTAGAGCCATCATCATTAGTAATCTCAAGCGTTAAACTACCTGTATTTGCACCATACATGTGATTATAGAACGACAGATAAGGGTTGCTCGCTGTACTCAAATTAAAACAAGGGCTTTCTAATATAGCTGTAGCATTAGCTCCTATTTCACCAGGTGTTCCGTTTGTAGAGGCTTCAATATAAAGGTAATTACCACCGCCTGTAATATCATTTGTAGGGCCTGTTCCGCTACCATTGGAAGGTGTTGGTCCACTATAAACAATCCAATCTCCATCATCTCCGCTAGCTTGAGTCCAATCACCTAATCCAGAGTCATAAGTTTCTACATAAGGAAAAGCATTTATCAGAGTTCCTGTACAAGGAGGTGTGGTATTAGTAGAAAACAATAAAGTACTTGAGTATGCTGAAGATGAAGCTCCACATGTGCTTCTCACTTCTACTTCATAGTCTGTGGTAGCCGATAAGCCAGTTATCACATATGAGTTTGTTGTAACTCCATTAATCTCAGTATAAGGCGTCGTTCCTACTTCTCTATATCTAATATCGAATGTTGCACCGACATTAGCATCCCATGATATTGTAGCTGTACTTGAGCTTATATTTGAAGCAGATAAGCCTGTAGGGATAATTAAATTACAAGGTGCTATTATAAAATTTGAATCAGAAATATCAAAGAATATGTGATTTGAGCCTCTAACCATTATTCTATTTTGGTTTCCCTGATTATTAGGAACAACTATATCATGAGAGCCATCATTTGCAACACCAGCTGCTAATGTAATTGGATACGTGTCGCCTCCATCTGTAGATAAAAAGATATCCACGTTTGCTGCATTAACACCATTGCCTGTGGTACCAGCCACATCCCAAGTTACCGTTTCTGTTTCACCTACATTCCATGTCACATTAGTATTTGGAGAATTAACTACAAAAGGTCCTGCAGTACCATTTACAGTGACAACCATATCATCACTATTATTCGTTCCACCACCTGCTACATTATCTCTAACCGTTAATCTAAAATTTAAAGTTCTTGCCACATTTGGTACGACTTCCCATTGCCATGAGGTTGCCCCAGTTTTTATAGTTTCTAGTCTTGGAAAATAACGATGATTATCGGTTGTAGGCTCAAAAGATCTAAAGGCAACTCCAGTAGTTGCTGTTGTGCTAGGATAAGTGGTGGAAGCGTTATTCTCGTCATATTGCTCCCAACAATATGTTAATACATCTCCAGTATCAGCATCTGTTGCAGAACCTTCTAAAACAAACGGTGTTCCTCTCGGAATCGTATAGTTAGAACCAGCATTAACCACTGGCACAGCATTGCCAGTATTGGTATCTACCTGACAGCTTGTTGACTTTACATAGTTTGTTACTTGCTCTATAGAGGCAGCATGGAAATAAGGATCACTATTAACTTGTACATCTGTTGCGCCTGTAATACCTGCATAACCCATTATAGTTGAACCACTACCTGGTTCCATTTGTACATTTGTACCTTCATTGCCACCATGCGTCCATGTATGATTAGCCCCAAACTGATGGCCTAATTCATGTGCTACATAATCGACATCAAATGGATCTCCTTCTGGAACCGTGTGTGATGTCCATCCACTTCCTTTTGACCCATTGACACAAACACAACCTATACAACCGGCATTTCCGTTGTTCTGAAGGTTTGCAAACAAATGGCCTACATCGTAATTAGCCTCGCCAATAACACTTGTTAATGTACTCTGTAATTGAGAATTATAATTTGCTGTTGTGTTACCATATGGGTCACTTCCGGTATTGGTATAGATAACATCATCCGTATTGGCAATTAGTATCATAGTTACATTAAAATCTACCTCGTATAGACCATTAACTCTAGTCATTGTAGTATTAATAGCTGCAAGGGCTTGGGCTTTTGTACCACCATGATACTGTGTGTATTCTCCTGTAGCAGAAACAGCTAAACGAAAGGTTCTTAATACAGAATCGTCAGCATTCTTCATCATAAAATCTGATGTGACTCTGCGTTTTAATTGTTCAGACACCTCACACTCAAAATCATCATTATAATCAATACGATTTTCTCTGTTATAAACAATATAGTTATTTTTACCTTTTGAAATAGGCTCAATAAATGTGTTCCCATTAGGCGATATAATCATTCCATTAAAACCTTCCGGAGAAATACTAAATCTTAAAATAGAGGAAGCGTCATCAACTCCTTGGCCTATATAAGATCTGATCTCAGGAAAACGTTGCTGTAAATCTGGGTGCATTACGGAAGCTTCCTTTATTCTGAAGCGCTCCATCTTACCTTCTGAATTAGGAAAAGATAAAATTTTATTAGAGGTAACAGAAAATTGATTTCGTTGAACAACACCTGTTAATGATTGCTTTAAAGCATTAGAATTTAAACTGAACGTGTGATACTCCTTTAAGGTCTGATGACTTTGTTTTTGAATAGCATTTACGTTTATTCTCTGCTTTTGCCATAATACTTTGTCTTGAGACCACATTATGGTAGATATCATCAATAAAATGACCAATAGTTTTATTTTCATAATACTTAAAGAATTAATTTTTTAAACACTCAAATACTTAATCTATTCATATTAAAATACAGCCTTAAAGTTTAATGAAACTAATTCTAATTAATCTTGTTTTTTGCTTTTATTGCATTGCTAATTAAAAGAAACTATAGGGTAATGTTTAAAACTAGAGTAATATTTTCATTTGCTTTGGGGCTGAAGGGAATAGTTTATTGAAGCTAATATACTACAAAATATTTCAAAACAACAGATTAAATGCATAAAAATTCGGCAAGACGCAACTTGAGTAACCAAATCTTAAAATTCTTTTTGTGAAACAGAAACGTCACTTGGTTCATAGTTTTAAAGCAGATGAATACCCCAAACATTTTTGGTTATCGATTTTGTTTATTTTTACATAATGACTAAGGAAAATTTACTTATAGTTAGCAATCTATCTATTTCTTCTTTTAATAATGGTGAAGAGAAAAAACTCATTGATTCTATATCTTTTCATATAAATCCTAACGAAATTGTAGCCGTTGTTGGTGAATCTGGTTCAGGCAAATCGATATCCTCATTGAGTTTAATGGGTTTACTACCAAAAGTAGCCTTAAAAATAACTTCAGGTTCTATCCTTTTTAGGGATCAGGATTTAACCAAGACGACAGAAAAAGAATTCCAAAATATACGAGGGAAAAAAATTGCCATGGTTTTTCAAGAACCTATGAGTTCCTTAAACCCTTCTATGCGATGTGGCAAACAGGTTGAAGAAATTTTACAACAGCATACTAATTTGTCTAAATCTGAAATAAAGAACAGCGTTATTACACTTTTTGAAAAAGTAAAACTGCCCAACCCTAAACGAATATATAAATCATATCCGCATGAAATCTCTGGTGGCCAAAAGCAACGTGTTATGATTGCCATGGCAATAGCATGTAAGCCTGAAATCCTTATTGCTGATGAGCCCACCACAGCTTTAGATGTTACTGTTCAAAAGGAAATATTGTTACTTCTAAAAGAATTACAGAAAGAAACCAAGATGAGTATTTTGTTTATTTCTCACGATTTAGCTTTGGTTTCAGAACTAGCTGATAGAGTATTAGTGATGTATAAGGGTAAAATAGTTGAACAAGCTGACACTACTTCAATTTTTAAACACCCAAAAGACAATTACACCAAAGCACTAATTAACGCAAGACCTTCAACAGACTCTAGATTAAAAAAATTACCAACGATTTCCGATTTTATGAAAGAAGATGTTGATAACAGCATCATATCGAGTGAAGAACGAATTGCTAATCATAAAAAATTATACGCTCAAGATCCACTTCTAGAAGTCATTGACGTCGAAAAAACTTACTTCTCTAAAAAGGGCTTATTTTCAAAAGACAAAGCATTTAAAGCAGTTGATGGTGTAAGTTTTAAAGTATATCCTGGCGAAACTATTGGCCTGGTAGGAGAATCTGGATGTGGTAAATCTACTTTGGGCAATACCATCCTTCAACTAGATAAAGCCACTTCAGGAAGTATTAAGTACAAAGGACAAGATATTACTAATTTGAGTACATCTGAAATCAGAGCATTAAGAAAAGATATTCAAATAATCTTTCAAGACCCTTTTGCTTCACTTAATCCAAGGATGACTGTAGGTAACGCTATAATGGAGCCTATGAAAGTGCATAATATTTGTAATTCTTTTGAAGAGAGAAAAGAAAAAGTTTTAGATATATTGACCAAAGTAGGCTTAGATTCTTCTAGTTTTTATAAATATCCTCATGAATTTTCTGGTGGTCAGCGTCAACGTGTTGGTATTGCAAGAACCATTGCGCTACAACCTCAACTTATTGTCTGTGACGAATCGGTTTCTGCCTTAGATATTTCCGTACAAGCACAAGTCCTTAATCTATTGAATGAATTAAAATCTCAATTTGGATTTACCTATATTTTTATCTCTCACGATTTAGCCGTTGTTAAATACATGGCAGATCAATTACTGGTAATGAATAAAGGTAAAATTGAAGAAATTGGAGATGCGGACAAAATTTATGCTTCTCCTGAGAAGGGATACACTAAAAAATTAATTCATGCTATCCCAAAAGGGTTATAGCATGAATATTTTTTTAGTTAACTTTAAAACACCTGAAATTACTCGCATCGTGTTTTTTAAATTCGAAAACATTACGTTTTCATTTAAAGTAGGTTCTGGTAGATTTGATTTGGTTTTCATAAGCTTTAGTTTATGCTAGATTTGGGGCAAAATCTGTAAATTAAGTTTATGGTAAATTCAGGTTAATTTAGTTATTGATTTGGGACTGCTAATATCTAATTATTTTTCAATTTATCTGTTTAAATGCATTATAAATCGACAAAATGCATTTATTTTTAACACTTGCAATGTATTTCGCCTATTTTTCTTACAAAAAAAAGCCACATTTTAAATATGTGGCTAAACATAAGTTTGTAGAATAAATTACTATATCTCCATTTCTGGTATTTCTCCTTCTATAATTAAATGTCCTTCTGTAGCATTTTTTATGTCTTCTACCGAAACACCTGGAGCACGTTCTAATAATTTAAAACCTTTTGGTGTCACCTCTATTACAGCTAAGTTTGTAACTATTCGCTTTACACACCCTACACCTGTTAATGGTAACGTACAAGATTTTAAAAGTTTTGATTCTCCTGCTCTGTTCGTATGCATCATGGCTACAATAATATTTTCGGCACTTGCCACCAAATCCATCGCACCACCCATTCCTTTTACCATTTTGCCAGGTATTTTCCAATTGGCAATATCTCCATTTTCTGCAACTTCCATGGCACCAAGTATGGTTAAATCTACATGCTGACCTCTAATCATAGAGAAACTCATTGCTGAATCAAAGAATGAAGCTCCTGGTAATGTGGTAATGGTTTGTTTTCCTGCATTAATCACATCAGCATCTTCTTCGCCTTCAAAGGGAAATGGCCCCATACCAAGAACACCATTTTCACTTTGAAATTCTACCTCTATATCGTCTCTTACAAAATTAGCGACTAAGGTTGGTATGCCAATACCTAGGTTAACATAGTAACCATCTTTAACTTCTTTTGCAATACGTTTTGCTATTCCGTTTTTATCTAACATAACTAACTTCTTTGTCTTACGGTTCGTTGCTCTATTCTCTTTTCGTAGTGTGGTCCTTGGAATATTCTTTGTATAAATATCCCTGGAATATGTATCTGATTTGGGTCTAACTCACCAACAGGCACAAGTTCTTCAACCTCAGCCACAGTGATGTTGGCTGCTCCACACATATTTGGATTAAAATTGCGGGCTGTACCTTTAAAAATAAGATTACCTGCAGCATCACCTTTCCATGCTTTAATAAACCCAAAATCAGCTTTAAAAGCATGCTCTAGCACATACATTTTACCATTAAATTCTCTAGTTTCTTTACCTTCTGCTACTTCAGTACCATAACCTGCAGGTGTGTAAAAGGCAGGGAATCCGGCTTGTGCAGCTCTTGCACGTTCTGCTAAAGTACCTTGAGGAATTAATTCGACTTCGAGTTCTCCTGAGAGCATTTGGCGTTCAAACTCGTCATTCTCGCCAACGTATGACGATATCATTTTGTTGATTTGTTTTTGTTGAAGTAATAAGCCTAGACCAAAATCATCTACTCCTGCATTATTAGAAATACAGGTTAAACCCTTTACATTTAACTTTACCAATTCTGCTATGGCATTTTCAGGAATACCCGATAAGCCAAAACCACCAAACATAAAGGTCATATTATCCTTTACACCTTGTAAAGCTTCAGTAACATTAGCTACTTTTTTATTAATCATGATTGTATATTTTTCCTTTTGGAAAAATACAAAACAATGCTATAAATAAATAGTTTATAATAAAATAAATAAGGGTGTGACTATTGTAATGTTAATCGAAATCTATTTCAATTTCTTCACCATCACTATGATCTGTCATATCATCTAAATCACCTTCATCTTTTGCAGTACAATCTATATTGATTGATAATTCTGAAGGTTTTTCAAACTCTTCTTTAGAGACATTAAGTGTTTTATCAGCATAACAAGCCTTCATGTACAATCCCCAAATTGGTAACGCCATAGAGGCCCCTTGCCCATATCTAATGGACTTAAAATGTGCAGCTCTATCCTCTGCTCCAACCCAAACTCCTGTTACCAAATTTGGAACCATTCCCATAAACCATCCATCACTTTGGTTTTGTGTTGTTCCTGTTTTTCCAGCAATTGGGTTATTAAATTCATATGGATAGCCTGTCATGATTTCACGATACATTTGGTTGTATTTATCAACCCCATTATGCCTTAAACGTTTTCCTGAACCTGCTTGTGTTACACCTTCCATAAGATTTATAGTGACATAAGCGACCTCTTCGCTCAATACATCTTTGCTTTCTGGAGCCACCTGATAAAGTACTGTACCGTTCTTATCCTCAATACGAGTAACCAATACAGGTGTATTGTAAACTCCTTTGTTCGCAAAAGTAGAATAAGCCGCAACCATCTCATATACACTGATATCTGGTGTGCCTAATGCTATTGCTGGTACAGGCAAAATATCTTGTTCTACACCTAACTTCTTTGCCATTTCCACTACCGGTTGTGGACCAATTTTATCCATTAAACGCGCTGTAATGGTATTTGTAGAACTCGCCAAAGCGTCCTTTAACGTTTGCTTACCAGAATAATCCCCATCAGAATTTTTAGTTGTCCAAGGTTCTGGATTACCAAATTTATTTGCTTCTATAGTAATAGGTGTTCTTGGAAAAGAATCGCATGGAGATACTTGCAATTGGTCTATTGCTGTTGCGTAAACAAAAGGCTTAAAAGTAGAACCTACTTGTCGTTTTCCTTGCTTAACCATGTCGTACTTAAAATGCTTGTAGTTCATTCCACCAACCCAAGCTTTTACATGACCATTAGATGGATCCATAGACATCATACCCGTACGTAAAAAGGATTTGTAATAACGCATGGAGTCTATTGGCTTCATAACGGTATCTACCTCACCTGGTTTACCATCTATCCATTTAAAAACAGTCATTTCAACAGGTTTGTGGAAGGACGCTTCTATTTCTTTATCTGATTTGCCTTGTTCTTTAAGAATCCTCCAACGCTC
>JASBSE010000034.1 GCA_030149115.1 Winogradskyella sp.
TGAGGAAACTCCAACATTAAAATCTCCATCTGTTGCTAAGATGACTCTATTATTTCCATCTTCAAATAAATTCTCCTTTGCAATTTTATAAGCCAATTGAATCCCTTGACCACCAGCTGTAGAACCGCCAGACTCAATCCTATCTAAAGCTTCAATGATTTCCTCTTTGTTTGAAACCTTTGTAGATGGTAGAACCACACCTGCCGAACCAGCATAAGCAACAATAGCAATTCTATCGTTATCATTTAGTTCATTAATCAGCAACTTTAAAGCTTTCTTTAGCAGCGGCAATTTATTGTTGTCGCTCATAGAGCCAGAGGCATCTATTAAGAATACCAAATTGCTTGGCTTTAAATCATCGTAGTTTAATGATTTTCCTTGCAATCCTATATGTACTAACTTATGCTCAGTGTTCCACGGACAATCGGCAACTTCATTAGAAAAGGAAAAGGGATGCTCATCTTTAGGTTGTGGATAATCGTAATTAAAATAGTTAATCATCTCTTCTACTCTCACAGCATCTTTTGGCGGTAGTTGATTGTTAGATAAAAAACGTCTTACATTACTATAAGATGCATTATCTACATCTATTGAAAATGTGGATAAAGGATTCTGAATTGCATTTTTAAAGTCGTTTTCGTAGATACGATCGTATTCTTCTGTGTTGTGTTCTAGAACAACTTCTTCGTCAGTTGCTTCGTATAATTCGACCGCATCAATTTCGTACATGTCACTTTTTGCTTTACCCGAATGTACTTCGCATGCGTTACTTAACAATAATATTGACAATACTACTGATAATTTAATTAGAGATTTAGATGATTTTGCCTTCATAATTTTATATTTTTAATCGTTATAAGAGCAAACCTATAATTCGTTAATACATATCTTTTGAAAAACACTTGTATATCTTTTGTAAACAGTTTACAACCTATATACAACTGGTTTTTAAACCCTTAAATTAATTTTGAATTTAGAAGAACAACATATTTTCTCTCAGTTGAAACTGGCTATAGCTTCAAAGTTTTTAGAACACAATAGTGCTTCTAAAACAATTGAAGACTGGAAGGGAGATGATATTGTTGCTTTTCAGGAAGATTTATTTAGTAAAGTAAAAGCAAGAGTTAGCGAAAAATGGTTTTATACTTATATAAAGAATGAAGCCAAAAAATTACCCAGAATTGACATGCTTAACCTACTTAGCAATTATGTTGGCTATCAAAACTGGAATGATTTTAAAGCACATCATAAAACCTCAACGCAAATTAAAACCCACAAAAAAGCTATCTCAAAGTATCTCTGGTTACTTTTAATAGCTCCATGTGCATTGCTTGCTTTTTCTATTATTAATACTAGCTATAATTATGAATTCTGTTTTTACGATTCAATAAAAAATGAACCTATAAAAAGTACTGTTCTAAATATTAAAGTTTTAAAAAAAGGACAATCCCCAATACATCAACACACAGATTCTCTGGGTTGTTTTAATTACGAAACTGATGAAAAGGAAATAAAGTTTATTGTTGAATCACCTTATTATAAAACGGACACTGTTGTAAGAAAACACAATTCTGGTAAGAATAAAATCATAAAACTAAAAGCTGACGACTATGCCTTAATGCTTAATTACTATACCAACAAAAACATTAAAGAATGGAAAAGGCATAGAGAAAAACTAAATACTATTTTTAGTGATAATGCCGAAATATATCAGTTTTTTGAGGATAGTGATTTTGTAGAAATTTACTCTAAACAAGAATTTATTCAGAAATTAACAATACCAACCCGAAGCTTAAAAGGGATGAAAATTTTAGAGAAAAAGGAAATAGACGAAAAGATTGTTAAGCTAAAATTTATAATTAATTAGATATGAATTTAAAGCTAAAACATATCACATTATTTATAGTAAGTATGCTTTTTGTTGCATGTGCCATGGAAACAAAAAAAGCAAAAAGTGAAAGCTATGATGTATTTGCAACGGAAGAAATAGAAGCTTCAGAAGAAGTCGAGGCTTTAGAAGAATATGTTATTGATGCAGAATATGAGTTTAATAATCAGCTTATCAACCAAAAATTACAAGACTTCTACGACTTATTAGCCTTACAAAGCGAGCATCCTGAGTTTAACAATGAAGTAGCTGAACAATTAAAAAACTTCACTAACGACTCCATCAACAAATATAAAACCGATGATTTTTTCATCATAAAGAATATAAAACCTATAGGTAAGGCTATTTTTATTAATGATAGTACTCAAAAACTAAAGCTTTCTTATGATAAGATATCTGACAACTCAAAAACAACAGATACAATCGATGCCATTATAACCAAAAAACAGATTAAAGTAGATGATGAAACTTTAATTTCTAATAAGATTCAATTTTCCAAAGAATAGAAAATCTCTAATCTAGTTCTTAACCATTATCATTTTAGAAGTGCTATTCACTTTTAATAAGTAAAAACCTGTAGCAGTAACATTAAATTTAATAGACGTAGTTTGGTCGAATTGACTAAAAGTTTTACTAACAACTTCTATCCTTCTACCACTGATATCATAAATCTCAATAGTTTCTGTACCATCTGTATTGGCAATAAAAACTTCACCATCCGTCACAGGATTTGGATAAATATTAAGTGAAGCCTCATACTCATCAACACTTAGTGAGCCATTAAAATATGGTAATGCAAAGTTAAAGGTATCTTCTGCAACCTGATGTCCTATAAATCTACCCGGAATATCATCTGCTGGAGGATGTATACCACCCCAGATTCTACTTAAACTTGTCTGATCTGAAGCATCTTTATAGGTTGCCCACTGCAACACAACATCAACAGAAGGTCCTTCTTCAAACTCTAAAAATTCGTTTGCCTTAGCAACAAACTCACCTAATCCTCCAGGAAAATATTCACTTCCTGTCATCATAGTCATTAATTCTGATGCAGCTCTTGAAAATGTAGAATGCCCAGAGACATAACCTGCAAATGGTGGTGTTACAAAAGTTGGTCTTTGATACGGATACCAATCTTCTGCTAATATCCAACCAACACCTGCCTGGTCAGTTTCTGTATCACCTATAAAATCATGACCTTTCCATGTGTATAACTTTATCTTTCCAACATGTTGATTAGCAAAACCAGCTAAAGGATCACCCGTTTCAACCACTTCTATATAACCATCTATTAATTCTATTCCTCCAACATGATAATTATCTAAAGTGTTATCTGTACTTTGTCCGCGATCAGCCATAGAACGTATTGCTGAAATTGGTCTAATATAATCATACCAACCTTTTACACCCCATGCAGAAACAGCAGAATCATGCATACCTCCTCCTAAAATAAAATAGGCTTTAACATCCCATTCTATAGGATCTAAAATATCACCTTGGCCTTCGAATCGTCTTTCGAACATAGGGTGATCATTTACATAATTCAATATAGAGAACCAATGTCCCGGCGGAGTCTCAGATGCTGGTCCATCTGCCCAAAACTCAGCAAGTACTCTAGTGTAATCTCCTCTAGGCACCATGTTAACTTCATAAGGGCTACCCGTTATTGGGTTTAATGTATATCCGTTGCTATTAAAACCTCCATCAAAAAAGTTATAAAAACTCGGGTAATCAATATAACTATTTGGGAAGTTACTTATATCAACATTTCCTATAGAGTTTGGTGAAATATCCCACATAACTCCATCGTTTTGATCTAGATGCGACTGCCATACAGACACCATAGAAAATCCCCATTTATAAGCATCACTTGCCGCATTCTCTTCGGTTAAACTTATGTAAGGAGGGTCTGATGGATCATGAAATACTTGATAATTATCTCCATCTCTTTGATAAGTAACCATATCTGAGTCACTTAATGCAAAACCATAAACATTTCCCCATTCTGGACTTAAAAATGGTGGCACATTGGTGTCTGTTATATTTCCACTCTGATCAATAAATGAATCTAAACCTAGTGGTTGCCAACGATTAGGATCTTGAATAGGTGGATTATTATTGTCATCTAACGCGTAAGCTTGATTTACTGGTTGGTAATATGCATTATCGTAACCTGTTGCTTCTCTTGATCCATCTTGTAATCCATAATCTATAATAGACTGGGCAATAAAATTACCCAAAGCCGCAGCATCACCATCCTCGTACATTAGAGATGTATTATTGATATCATAGCCCAGTTTATCCATCAGTAAGTCAAATCTTGCCTGAGTTTCCTCAAGTCCTGGTGAGTTTTGAAAACGATGTGTCATTAAACGATACATGGCATAGCTAACAGCCTTACTGATTGATGTATCTATATCCTCATTTGGTGTAAACTCTTCTAAAACCGTGGTAAAACCATGAACTGTATTCCCAATAAAATATGGCACTGCTGTATCGTCATAAATTGCCCAAGCATCATACATTGCAACACTTGTATGAAACAAGTTTCTTGCATGTACTGTAGGTCTTGCAAAATCATGTCTAATAGCTTCTAGTAAAGCTTCGTTCCATAACCTTGCAATCGAAACATTTTCAGGAAGATTATCAACTCCTAATTCAATATCTATGGCTACTTCCTGACTAGAGCATTGATCGTCTGTTTCTGTAATGGCTACTCTACCCGACTCCTCTAAATGCCATTTTACAGTTATTGTATTTGTTCCTTGTCCGCTTATCAATTCACCTCCAGACACAACCCAATTGCCTGTAGAACCAGCCCCAATATTATATGTATAAGTTTCTGTTCTCAAAAAAGAAGAGCTGGTATTACCAACTATAGTTTGAGAAGGCAAATACACACAAGAGCCATCATCTAATGTAGCGTCTGGATTGTAGTTACAAGAAACAGGATCTGTACATCCATAAACTTTTTGGCTAGAATTAATATTTAAAACTTCTAGTCCAACACCCTCCGTTAACTTTATTGTGGTGTTTGAAGCTATATTACTGTAATTTTCTACCAAGCCTGAAGGCCATTTCACCTCCAAAGTTAGTACTTCCGTGGCATCATCTAAACCAAAATGCACTGCTTGGAGACTTTGACTTAAAAATCCAACACCTGTATAATAACGTTTTAAAGTTCCATTGGTTGTTGTTATTGTCAATGTTGTGCCAATTGCATTTCTATTGGACGTTGTTCCTTGCAATTTAACTTTAAACCAATTTAAAATTGTTTCCGTATCATCATAGTTTAAGAGTCTATTTTCATAAAAAATCACAGAGCCATCCCCATTTGTAATTAACACATCTGAATCGCCATCATTATCATAATCAAAACTTACTACTGCAACACTTTCAGTATTATCATCCACACTTAACTCTACTGAAGCATTTTCAAACATTGGTTGCCCTTGACTATGTAGATTTTTATAATAAACATTTTGTTCAGGTCCTCGTGCTTCAAAATCATAACCGTTAACGATAAACAAATCTTCATCGCCATCTAAATCAAAATCTGAGAATTGCGCACCCCAAGCCCAACCTGTACCTGTAATTCCATAAGTAGCTGAAGCATCAGTAAAATTATTCGACCCATTGTTCTGTAGTAGAACATTCTCATCAATTCCGGTATGAAAAAAATCAAAATCACCATCATTATCAAAATCACTAACAGCAAGAGCCATATCATCAATCATATTATTTAATCCATAGGTAGCTCCATTTTCTATAAACGAAGTACCGTTCTGATTGAGATACAAATAATTTGGAGCATCTAAGTCATTTGCAACAATTAAATCCATCCAACCATCATCATTTACATCAAAAGGAAACGGTGTATAGCTATAATTTGACTCTGTTTCAGTAAGCCCTAATATTGAAGTTACATCAGTAAACGTATTATTTCCATTATTTTTATATAATGAGTTAGAACCACAATATCCCCAATCGGATATGTATATATCTAATAGTCCATCATTATCATAATCAAACCACGTTGCGCCTGTATTTATACAATCGTTTGTTGCACCAAATCCCGAAATTTCTGTAACATTTGCAAATGTACCATTACCAAGATTTCTCCATAGTTGAACCTTTAAGGAATAGGTTAGAAACAAATCTGGAAAACCATCATTATTATAATCGCCCCATGATGCGCTGTACTTATAACCTTGCTGAACCAATGAAGATTGTACGTTTTCCTCTGTAGTAAGTAAATCGACCAAACCAGACGTTTCCGTAACATCTGTAAATGAACCGTCATTATTATTTTTGTATAATCGGCTAAAACTTGTTATATCTTCAGAATTCTCTACTGCATTTGCCACCACAAAAATATCTAAGTCGTTATCACCATCATAATCTGCAACAGCCACACCATTATTGTTCGCCAAACTTCCCAAACCGACAATATTTTCTACACTCTCAAAGTTTTGAGCACCTAGTAAAAAATTAAAAAATAAGATGGGTAAAATGCTTAGTTTAGGCAACTTGGAACCATGTAGTTTTATATCCATATGTTTTTTTTCTAAATATAGAAATTACCTTATAATTTTAACAATTCTTTTAGACTTTTCATACTACTAAAGGTTTTAGTCGCTTTTTTATGCAATTCACCTTTATAATCATGAGCTGTAAAGCCAAAAACATCAAAACCACCTCTAAGCGCAGCTTCGATTCCTATTAGACTATCTTCTACAACTAAGCATTCATCGATTTTAAAACCCATAGTTTCACTTGCCCATAAAAAGACATCTGGATCTGGCTTCCACTTTTTTATAGTATAACAACTAAAGATATTTTTCTCCTGAAAAAACGGCAATAAACCTGTGAGCTCTAAGTTGAGTTTTATTTTATTTACGGGACCACTTGAAGCTACACAAAAAGGAATCTTTAAACTTTGAAGAACATCTTTTATACCTTCAATAGGTGTAATTTCTTTTTTAAATCTTTCAAATGATTCGTTTCGATACTGTTCTTCAAAATCAACTGGCAATTTTTGAGTAGTTAACTTTGAAATCTTATTAGCGCACTCTTTAAAGCTATTGCCTTTAAAATGCTGATAAGCATAATCTAAATTTATAGTCGCACCAAGTACATTTGCCAAATCCACCATAACTTGATTGCTTATTGGCTCACTATCTACAAGGACACCATCACAATCAAAAATAATGTAATTGTACTTAGACATTAAGGTGTAGAATTAGAAACCTGAAGTACTTTGCCGTTGTAGTATTTATTTCCTTTTAGTGAAAAGTCAAAAATATATCCTGCCATTTCTAAAGCTGTTGTTGGCGCTTGATACTCTGGAAATGCTTCCTTCAGCATTTCAGTTTGTACAGCTCCTAATGCCAAAACATTGAATTGCGGTCCTGTTTCTTTATATTCTTCAGCGAGTAACTCTGTTAGTGTAATTACCGCTCCTTTGCTAGAACTATAAGCAGAAAGCCCAGCAAATTTCATACTTCCTTGTATGCCTCCCATGCTACTTATAGTTACCACATGACCTTCTTGTTTCATAAAAGGAAGTACTAATCTGGTCATTTCAGACACTCCAAAAACATTTGTTCTGTATACGTTTTCAAAATCTTGAAAAGTAGTTTCTGCAAAAGGCTTGTTGAGTAACGTACCTGCATTATTAATTAATATATCTACATGATTCCACTCTGATTTTATAAAGTCTTCAACTTTTTTATAGTCTTCACTATTGCATAAGTCAAAGGCCAAAGATGTTATATTTTCAAAATGTAAATTATTAACGGGTTGTGCATTCCTTGACAAAGCCAATACATTATGTCCTTGATTAGCAAAAAGATGTACCAATTCAAAACCAATACCTCTACTCGTTCCTGTTATAATAATGTTTTTACTCTTCATTTACTACAGCTTCTAATAATACAACCTCTCTTTTGTTTGAATTCATCATGCCTTCTAAAGCAGGTACCATTTTATTAATAAAATTTGCCATATGCTCATAATCCATTTTATCAGCTTCATCATCTACATGGTGGTAATATTCAAAATTTGTAAAATCGAATGTAGAGATAGCGTGGGCAGGAATATTTAATTCTTTGAAAAAAGGAAAATTATCTGA
>JASBSE010000042.1 GCA_030149115.1 Winogradskyella sp.
CTTTAATGATAAAATAATCCAGAACCTCAAACATTCCAGCAACAAAAAAACCAAGAGCAACTATGGTTACAAAAATCAGAGCTAAAGAATTTTTGTTTATAGGAAAGAGTTTCATATACCAGTATAATTGCTTGGTGATATCATTTTTAATTCAGATTTAATAGCATCAGAAACCTCTAATGTATCAATAAATTCTGAAATTGATGTTTTAGTAATTGCTTCGTTGGTTCTTGTTAAGCCTTTTAAAGCTTCATACGGATTAGGATAGCCTTCACGACGTAATATAGTTTGTATGGCCTCTGCAACAACAGCCCAATTGTTTTCTAAGTCTTGTTCAAATTTAGAAGCGTTTAATAATAGCTTGCCTAAGCCTTTTAATGTAGATTTAAAACCAATAATAGTGTGTCCAAAAGGTACACCAACATTTCTTAAAACTGTGCTATCTGTAAGATCACGCTGCATTCTAGAAATAGGTAACTTTGCAGCAAGATGTTCAAAAATGGCATTAGCAATACCTAAGTTACCTTCACTGTTTTCAAAATCTATTGGGTTTACTTTATGTGGCATAGCCGAACTACCAACTTCACCTTTTTTAATTTTTTGCTTAAAGTAATCCATAGATACATATGTCCAGATATCTCTATCTAAATCTATGATAATGGTATTAATACGTTTTAAAGCATCAAACAACGCAGCCATATGATCGTAGTGCTCTATTTGCGTTGTTGGGAAAGAATGTTGTAAGCCTAATTTTTCTTGTACAAAGGATGTTCCAAAAGCTTTCCAATCAATGTTTGGATAAGCCACTTTATGTGCATTAAAGTTACCGGTAGCACCACCAAACTTAGCAGCACTTGGTACATCATTCAAAAGGTTAAATTGTTCTTTTAATCTCACCACAAAAACATCAATTTCTTTACCTAAACGTGTAGGTGAAGCAGGCTGACCATGTGTTCTGGCTAACATTGGTACAGTTTTCCATTCTTCAGCTAATTCTTCAATTTTATTAAGAAGAATATCGTATTCAGGAACATACACATCATTCATAGCTTCCTTAATACTTAATGGAATAGCAGTGTTGTTGATATCCTGAGATGTTAATCCAAAATGGATAAACTCCTTATGGTCAGATAAATCTAAAGCATCAAACTTTTCTTTTATAAAATACTCAACCGCTTTTACATCGTGGTTGGTTACTTTTTCAATTTCTTTTATGGCAGCCGCATCAACAGCAGTAAAGTTTTTATAAATAGCTCTTAGGTCTTCAAAAACACCATCAGAGACTGATTCTAACTGAGGTAAAGGCAGTTCACAAAGTGCTATAAAATATTCTATCTCTACAAGAACACGATATTTTATTAATGCTTCTTCAGAAAAATAATTGCCTAAAGCTTCTACTTTAGATCTGTACCTACCATCTATTGGTGAAATTGCGCTAAGTGCTGTAAGTGCCATTTAAGTTGATTTTTAAGAAGCATCAAA
>JASBSE010000244.1 GCA_030149115.1 Winogradskyella sp.
AACCAAAGTTATTCCAAGTGCACTAGTAGCATTAATATCAGCATCTGTTGCAAGTTTCTTTCTAAAATGGGATGTTCCAGTTATTGGAGATATCCCTTCAGGTTTACCAAGTTTACAAGTGTCAGGTATCTTTTCAATAGATGCAAGTGCTTATGCCTTAGTTTTGGAGTATGCTTTAGTCTTAGCGGTTTTAGGATCCATTGATTCCTTATTAACTTCTGTAATAGCTGATAATATGACTAAAACCAAGCATAATAGTAATAGAGAATTAATAGGTCAAGGTATCGGAAATTCTATCGCAGCAATTTTTGGAGGTATTCCTGGTGCAGGTGCAACAAAAGGAACGGTTATTAATATCAATTCAGGAGGTCGCACGAGATTATCAGGTGCAGTACATGGTTTATTTTTATTGGCGGTTTTATTAGGCTTAGGTAAATTGGCAGCTTATATACCATTGTCTGTTTTAGCAGGTTTACTAATTCCTATAGCGTTTAAAATTATTGACATTAAAGGTTTGAAGCATTTATTAGTAGTACCACGAGCAGATGCTGTAGTTTTAATCATTGTGCTTTTAATTACAACCTTTGGTAGTTTAATACAAGCTGTAGGAATAGGTTTATTGTTAGCATCCTTGTTATTTATGAAACGCGCCAGTGATATTGGGGAAAAGGGTATGGAAGTTGGAACAATAGCTGGTTTTGATGGAGAAAAGCCTTGGCAAGACGAAAAAGAATTCTACGAGACTTATAAAGACAAAGTTTATATAAAACATTTGTATGGTCCATTATTTTTTGGGTTTACATCACATTTTCAAGATGAAATAAAAAATATTCCTGATCAAGTTAAAGCACTAATTATACGGATGGATCGTGTACCATATATAGATCAATCGGGTTTATATGCATTGGAAAATGCTGTTTTAGATTTAGAACAGCGTGGTATTCAGGTTTTATTAACAGCGGTACAAGAGCAACCAAAAGATAAATTAGTATCTATAGATATTGTACCAGACTTAATTTCTGAATCACATATTTTTGATGACATTAATGGAGCTTTTGACTATTTAAAGGAGCAATTTAAACTCTAATATTCTAATAACATTTTTATATCAGAGCGTTTGTAAGGACTGTCAGACTCTAATTCTAATTCCTTAAAACCGTACTTTCTATAAAGATAAATAGCATTTTCTAGTTTAGTACTAGAGTAGAGCAGAAGTGCTCTTAATTGTTGTGATTTTCCAAAGTCTATACAAAATTGTAATAATTTCTGGCCTATTTTCTGTCCACGAGTCTCTGGTGAAACAGCCATTTTAGTAAGTTCTAAAACACCAACTTCTTCGGTTGGCATAAGCGCTACCGTTCCCACAACAACATCATCTTTTAATACAAAGAAGATATGACCACCTTTATTAATAATGTGTTTTTCAGGTTGGCTTAATACTTCTTCATCAAACGGCTCCACATAGAAAAAGGTTTTTAACCATTCAATATTTAAATCATAAAAAGATTTCGCATATTTAGAATTGTACTCTACTATTTTAATGTCCATGAGCTTTGATAAAGTCTGTAATTAAATACGTAATGAGTTTACCAACTTTAGTTTCGGTTTTTTTGGTTGGTATAGCTTCACAAATGTGTAAATAGCTCGAATTATTTTGCTGAGCAAAATAGTTTACAAATTGTCTGATTTGTTTCATGCTAAATCCTGTTGGAGTTTCTCCACTACTTGGAATATTTTCTATCGCATCACAATCTATTTCAATACCGAAGGGTTTAGAAGATATATGATTGAGGCTTCGCTCTAGCTCTGATGTGTAGTCTAATTCATTTCTAACTTCAAGCGCCTCGTATGTATTGTATTTTATTGACTTTACTTTTTTGAGTGTTTTAAGAAGTTTATCAGAAATATAGCTTTCATGCAAACCAAAAATGAAATAATTCTTTAAGAATCCTTCGGCATAAGTATAGCTAAAACCATTTTCGCAGTGCCTTCCTTCCTCCGCACCAAAACCTGTTTTAGCATCAAAATTTATTACATTAACTCTGTCATTTGTTGCTAATGCTAAACCTTTAATATTTCCGTAAGCATTATTATGTCCACCACCAATAATAATAGGTGTTTTACCAGCTTTTACAATAGATGAAACTAAATATGTAACATCTTTATCAATAACTTCAATAAATGTCCTGGCCTTAGCTATGTTCTTTTTAGAAGACTTTTCGTTTACAATTTTTCCTTCTTCAGAATATTCTAAATGTCCTAAGATTAAAACTCGATTAGCATTAGTAGAGCCGTTATTTTGGATATTTAACAAAACTTTTACAGTGGCTTCCCAAGCCTTGTAAGTACTTGTTTTTGTATAGTTTGCGTAATTGCCAATATTTTCTGAAATACCAAAAATTACGTAGTCAACGTCTAAATTTGTAATATCATCGTATATATTAGTGAGGTTAGAGATTAACTGAATGTGTTCTCCAAATTTTGATTCTCCTTTTTGAGGCTTTAAAAGTGTATCGCGATCTTTTGAAGTAAATAAAACGAGATTTTGCATTTGGATGTTTAAATAAAATTGAAAAATAAAAGTACAGTTTTATTTAAAGATTTTAACCTTAAATTAGATTATTAAAACAAGAATTAACAATTTACTTAAACACAAATTTTATGGAAGGTTCACAAAAAACTAGCATCGGTCTTAAAGTAGGATTAGGTATTCTATTAGTATTATTTTTAGGAACAGCTTTTTACGCTTCTAAGTTATACACTGAAAATCAGAAAGAAGAAAAAGCCTGGGCAACTGAAAAGGAACAATTAATAAATGATTATACTAATATACGAGATCAGTATGATGAAGCTATTGCTGCAAGTGATGTTAAAGACCAAGACTTAATTGAAGCAAGAGATCGAATTCAAGGTTTAATGGATTCTCTTAAAGTATCTCAAAAGAGTGTAAACAGCTTATGGAGCTACAAAAAGCGATTTTTAGCTTTACAAGAGGAGAAAGAGGAACTTTTAGCTGAGAACGATCGTTTAAAAGTTGAAAATGAATACTTAGCAACTTCTCTAGACAGTACGCAAGTACAATTAGCTGAGCGTACGGTTTTTACAGATTCTTTATTAGTACAGAATACTGAGTTAGCAAATGTAGTAGAAGATGCTTCTGCCTTACAAACCGTAGGACTTAAAGGAATGGGAGTTATTGAAAGACGTAGCGGAAGACAAATCCCAACCGAAAGAGCCGGAAGAAGTGATAAAATTAAAATCTGTTTTACAGTAGCAAAAAATACTTTAGCTGAGGCAGGTGATAAAGAATTATACGTACAAGTTATAGATCCTAAAAACAATGTTTTAGGTACCAACGACCAAATTGAATTTGAAGACCAAGTGTTAAACTACAGTTTAATTAGTCGTTTTAATTACGAAAACAGAAACTTAAACATCTGTGAATATATAGCACAGTCTGAAGATACTGATTTTGAAAAAGGACGTTACCAAATAAACGTTTTTAATGACAAAGAATTGATTTCGACTTCAGGGTTTACTCTGAAATAAGATTTCAAAGATTGATTGATTGATAGTTAAATCCGGAAGTTCTCTTCCGGATTTTTTATATCCTTTAATTGCCCATTAATAATAACTTGTTCAACAGGGTCGTGAGCAAATGCGTATGGTATTTCGCTATAATCGCTCAATGGTTTCGTAATGATAAGATTTGCTTTTTTTCCTCTGGTTATACTACCATACATACTGCTAATTCCCATAGCATAAGCACCATTGATAGTGGCAGCATTAATAGCCTCTTCTGGAGTCATTTTTAGTTTTACACAAGCAGCACTAACAATAAAATTCATATTTCCACTAGGTGCAGAGCCAGGATTATAATCAGTGGCAATGGCTAATGGTAAGCCTGCATCAATTATTTTTCTGGCAGGCGTGTAAGGTATGCTTAAAAAATAGGAACAGCCAGGTAATGCTACAGGCATCGTCTCAGAATTTTTAAGGGCTTCTATATCATCATTATTTAGCTCTTCAAGATGATCTACAGATAATGCATCGTATTTTGCACCAATAGCAACACCACCAAGAATATTAAACTGATTTACATGAATCTTTGGTCTCATGTTGTGTTCTGCGGCAGCTTTAAGAATTGCTTCTGTATCCTCAAGATCAAAGTAACCCTTTTCACAAAAGACATCAATATAGTGGCTAATATTTAATTTAGAAGCTTCAGGAATGAGCTCGTCTGTAATGAGTTTAATGTACTCATCTTTTTTGTCTTTATATTCAGCTGGTATGGCATGTGCAGCCAAAAGCGTTGGAGTAATCTTAGCTAAACTTTCTTGTTTTATGCGTTTAATTACTTGAAGCATTTTTAATTCAGCCTCAACCGTTAGGCCATAACCTGTTTTTATTTCAAAAGCACAGGTTCCCATTCTTATAAGCTCTTCAAGTCGATTAATAGACTGTTCGTACAAATCATCTTCAGAGGTTTCTTGAAGTAATTTGGCCGAGTTTAAAATACCACCTCCACGATTGGCAATGTCCTCATAACTCAAACCATTTATTCTATCAACAAATTCAGATGTACGGTTACCAGCATAAACAATATGTGTATGAGAGTCGCACCACGCTGGTAAAACAATTCGACCTGTGGCATCTATGATGGTTTCAGCTTCAATACCTTCGCAATATTCCATTTCACCATATTCTATAATGGTATCATGCTCTATGTAGAGGTAGGCATTTTCTAAAACAGGAAGAGTCTTCATGTCTTCGCCTTTTACAATCATGACATTATAATCGTGAACTTGAACGAGTTGTTTTATATTTTTTATAAGAATGGACATAGATTGGCTTTTTTGTAAAGTTCTCTATTTTTTTTGATAAAAAAAAACGCTGATAATAGTATCAGCGTTTTTAAGTTGAAATATTTTTTAACTCTATTCCTTAATAAATTTTGATAGAAATTTTCCATCAACAGTTATTGTGTAGATACCATTGGACAGGCTAGAGACATCTAGGTTTTGACTTGAGTTTTGAGATATATTAAGAACGGTTTTTCCTAAAACATCAATTATAGAAATTTTGATTGTACTATCGTTTATACCTTCAAAATTTAAAACATCTTTTGTTGGATTTGGGAAAATAGAAAATTTAGTAGTTGTATTGTCATTAATTGTTAAAGTTTCAAGTATGTTTTCGTACCAATCTACCGTATTACTAAAGTATCCAATAGTAGCAATATCTTTATCACCATCACCATCAAGGTCAGCAATAGTAATTCCATAATGCTGATAATTGTTATCGTAGATTAAAGCTTCAGAATTAAATGTACCTACATCTGTACTTTCAAACCAGATAATAGCATCATTAGTGGATCCTCCATCAGTTAAAATAACATCATTATAGGTGTCATTATCTAAATCAGCAACGGCGACTACTGCAGGTCTATCGATTATTGAATCATCTGATATTATTGTTTCAATTGACGGTCCATTTTTGGTTTTGCTATACCAAGCAACATCTCCACTAACATTATCAGATTTAATAATGTCTAAAGTTCCATCGTCATTAACATCTGCAAAAGCAGTTACAAGCAAATAAGGGTTGCCACTATTAACTGTAACTGTATCTTTTATCCAAGATACACTCGTCATTCCACTTTCTACATATTGATTATAGTAGATTTCTATAGTACCTGATGTAGTCCCATCTATATAGCCAATCAAAGCATCTTGATCACCATCTCCATCAAAATCATCAAAACTTAGATTACCAGGAAGATTTACTGCAACTATGGTTTGTTTAGCACCAAATGTACCATCTCCATTTCCTGGTAACCATGATGCAACACCACCATCATATTCTGCAATAGATACATCTAAATTACCATCATTGTTTATATCTACAGCAGTAAGTTGTCCTGCACCATCAGCAGTAGTTGATATTGCAACACCAGTATTAAATCCACCAGAGCCATCATTGGCATAAAACATTACTGTATCATTAGAATACGAACTTACAACAATGTCATTTCCGTTTATACCATCATAATCTGCAATAACAATACCTCCAATACCACTTAAAGTGCCTAAATTTGAAACTGTAGGCATTAAGGTAAAGTTACCATTACCATCGTTTTGATACCATTTTACAACATCAGCCGAAAAATTATAAGTACCTATAGCAAGATCAATATCAGTATCTCCATCTAAATCTCCAGAAGCAATAACATACGGGTCATTACCAGTATTGGGATCTATGTTTTGTATTGAATTCCATAAAGTCTGTCCATCAACAGAAAATACAATTAGTAAAAAGGAAAAAATTGAAAGTAAAGTTTTTTTCATAGCAAAAAGTAATTGTTTGTTGCAAATGTAAGAATTTTAGTAATATTAACTCTCTTTTGAATTGATATTCAGAAAATTAAAAAATAATTAATTTTGATTGAAAACTATATAAAAAATCGTCAATTTGAGCATTAAATTTTGTCATTTTCAAAATGAAAATCAAACTCAAATTGACGATGTCTTATAAAAATAGTTACCTATTTTAAACTACCAACCATGTCTTCTGGTTTTACCCATTCGTCATAATCTTCTGCAGATACGTAACCTAAATTAATAGCTTCTTCTTTCAGTGTAGTTCCGTTTTTGTGTGCTGTATTTGCAATTTCAGCGGCTTTGTAGTAACCAATTTTAGTATTTAAAGCTGTAACTAACATTAAAGAGTTATTAAGTAATTCTTTAATAACAGCGTGGTTTGGTTCAATTCCGTTAGCACAATTTTCTTCAAAACTTACGCAAGCATCACCAATTAACTGTGCAGATTGCAAAATATTCGCAGCCATCATTGGCTTAAATACATTAAGCTCGTAATGTCCTTGTGTACCACCAACAGTAACAGCAACATCGTTACCCATTACTTGTGCACAAACCATAGTTAAAGCTTCACATTGTGTTGGATTTACTTTTCCTGGCATAATAGAACTTCCTGGCTCGTTTGCAGGAATGATAATCTCACCAATACCAGAACGAGGTCCAGAAGCCATCATTCTAATATCATTTGCTATTTTGTTTAAAGATACTGCCAGCTGTTTTAAAGCTCCATGAGTTTCTACAATTGCATCATGAGCAGCTAAAGCTTCAAATTTATTTTCAGCAGTAACAAAAGGTAAATCTGTAAATTCAGCAATATATTTTGCAACTAATACATCATAGCCTTCAGGTGTGTTTAAACCTGTACCAACTGCAGTACCTCCCAAAGCTAATTCGCTTAAATGAGCTAAAGTGTTTTCTAAAGCTTTTAAGCCATGATCTAGTTGAGATACATACCCAGAAAACTCCTGACCTAAAGTTAAAGGTGTTGCATCCATAAGGTGCGTACGACCAATTTTTACAACATCTTTAAATGCAATTGCTTTGTTGTGTAATGTGTTTCTTAATTGTATAACACCAGGAATAGTAGTTTCTACCACTTTTTTGTATGCAGCAATGTGCATACCAGTAGGGAAGGTGTCATTAGACGATTGCGATTTGTTAACATCATCGTTTGGTTGTATGGTTTTATCGCCTTCACCAATAACTTTACCAGCAATTTGATGCGCTCTGTTAGCAACCACTTCGTTTACATTCATGTTACTTTGTGTACCAGAACCTGTTTGCCAAATTACTAATGGAAACTGGTCGTTGTGCTGACCATCTAAAATCTCATCACAAACCTGAGCAATAAGATCGCGTTTGCTTTTGTCTAAAACGCCTAAATCACAGTTGGCATAAGCTGCAGCTTTTTTAAGATATGCAAAGCCATAAACCACTTCTAAAGGCATAGAGGCTGGTGCTCCAATTTTAAAGTTATTACGAGATCGCTCGGTTTGTGCTCCCCAAAGTTTATCCGATGGCACTTTAACCTCACCCATTGTGTCTTTTTCTATTCTGTATGTCATGATAATGTATGTTTTTTTAAGCCCTACAAAATTACAGTTTTTGTAAGTGTATTGCTATTAAAATTGTGGTTTTGTTTAAGCATAAAAGACAGAATATATGAGTTGTATATCGTTGTAATGATTTGATAAACCTTGTTAATTAAAATACTATTGAATTTTTTATATCTTACCCCTTCAAAAATTAATAAACGCTATTAACTAACCAAACAAGCCTCATTACCATGAAGAAAAACCTATTTGCTTTGTTCCTTTTTGCAGGAATAATAAATGCTTACGCACAAACCGAACTTACCGATATTAATGCTCAAACTAAATTACTTGTTAATAACGACAGGTTAATCGTTTTAGATTTTTATGCTACTTGGTGTACTCCATGTAAAAGGATGGATCCAATATTAAAGGAATTAGAAGAAGAATATGGAGACCGTGTGGATTTTTACAAAATTGATATTGATAAAAATGAAGTGGATGATGCTCTTGGTATTACCGCTGTGCCAACGTACTTATTTATAAAAAATAGTTCTAATCTAGAACAGATAGAAGGGTCTATGAGTAAAGAAATGATGGAACGCTATATAAAAAA
>JASBSE010000048.1 GCA_030149115.1 Winogradskyella sp.
TTTTAATACCTTCAGCATTCATACGCATAGCGGCAGCAATAGCCATTTTGATTGCACGCTTGTATGAGATACGATTTTCAATTTGACGCGCCACACTAGAAGCTACCAAATATGAATCTAACTCAGGTCTTTTAATTTCAAAGATGTTCAACTGAACTTCTTTACCAGTAATCTTTTTAAGCTCTTCTTTTAACTTGTCTACCTCTTGCCCACCTTTTCCGATAATAATACCAGGTCTAGCAGTAGTGATAGTAACGGTTACAAGTTTAAGCGTACGCTCAATAATTACTCTACTTACACTAGCTTTAGATAAACGAGCATGGATATACTTACGGATTTTATCATCCTCTGCAAGTTTGTCTCCATAATCATTTCCGCCATACCAGTTAGATTCCCATCCTCTGATAATTCCTAAGCGATTTCCGATTGGATTTGTCTTTTGTCCCATATCTCTATCTTAGCTTTGTGTTTTATTTAATGAATCTACCACAACAGTAACGTGGTTAGATCTTTTTCTAATTCTGTGCGCTCTACCTTGAGGTGCTGGACGTAAACGCTTAAGCATTGTACCACCATCTACTCTAATCTCTTTGATAAATAGATTAGCTTCCTCAACATCAGCATCTTCGTTTTTAGCTTGCCAGTTTGCAATTGCAGACATTACTAATTTCTCTAAACGACGTGATGCTTCCTTAGGGCTAAATCTAAGAATCTGAAGAGCTTTCTCTGCCTTTTCACCTCTCACTAAATCTGCAACTAAACGCATCTTTCTTGGAGATGTAGGACAGTTATTTAGCTTAGCAAAAGCAAGCTGCTTCTTCTCAGCCTTAATAGCTTCCGCCATTTGTTTTTTACGACTTCCCATGATTCTTATTTTTTACCTTTATTCTTAGCACCTGCATGACCTCTAAACGATCTTGTTGGTGAAAATTCTCCTAATTTATGACCTACCATATTCTCAGTTACATATACTGGAACAAATTGACGACCATTGTGTACAGCTATAGTCTGACCTACGAAATCTGGAGAAATCATAGACGCTCTTGACCAAGTCTTAATAACCGTCTTTTTATTTGAAGCTACATTCTCTGCAACTTTCTTTTCTAACTTATAATGAATATAAGGTCCTTTTTTTAATGAACGTGCCATACTATCTTACTTATTTCTTTCTACGTTCTACAATATACTTATTACTCGCTTTCGTCTTAGAACGTGTTCTATAACCCTTAGCAGGAATACCATTCTTAGATCTTGGGTGACCACCTGAAGATTTACCTTCACCACCACCCATTGGGTGATCTACTGGGTTCATTACTACTGGTCTCACTCTTGGACGTCTTCCTAACCATCTGCTTCTACCTGCCTTACCAGATACTAATAACTGATGATCTGAGTTTGAAACAACTCCAATAGTAGCCATACAAGTAGCTAACACCATTCTAGTTTCACCAGATGGTAATTTGATAGTTGCGAACTTACCATCTCTTGCCATTAACTGAGCAAAAGCACCTGCACTACGCGCCATAACAGCACCTTGACCAGGACGCAACTCAATACAAGAAATAATAGTACCTAAAGGTATTTCACTTAATGGCATTGCGTTTCCAATTTCTGGAGCTATACCACTTTCACCAGACACAACATTTTGTCCTACTTGTAAACCATTTTGAGCGATGATATATCTCTTCTCACCGTCTTGATAGTTCAACAAAGCAATAAATGCTGTTCTGTTTGGATCGTATTCTATTGTCTTAACTTCTGCTGGAATTCCAGTTTTGTTACGTTTAAAATCAATAATACGATACTTCTTCTTATGACCTCCACCCATGTGGCGCATGGTCATTTTTCCTTGACTGTTTCTACCACCAGATCTTTTTTTCGGAGCAAGTAAACTCTTCTCCGGCTTATCAGTAGTGATGGCGTCAAATCCATTTACTACTCTAAAACGCTGAGCTGATGTGATCGGTTTTAATTTTCTAACTGACATTTGTGTCTAATTACATGTTAGCGTATAAATCTATTGTCTCACCTTCCGCCAGTTGTACAATTGCCTTTTTAACAGCATTTGTTTTACCATGTTGAATACCCGTTTTTGTATAACGCGTTCTTCTATCTGGACGGACATTTATCGTACGAACTTTTTCAACAGAAACACCGTAAGCAGCTTCAACCGCTTTTTTGATTTCTACCTTGTTCGCCTTAGTATTCACTTCAAATGCATACGCATTTAACAACTCACTCTGTGTAGTTGCTTTTTCTGTGATGATAGGTTTAATTAAGATACTCATCTGTGTTCTATTTACTTAAATTCGATTCAATTCCTTCTAATGCACCTTCTAAAAGAACCACTTTATTAGCGTTCATTATCTTATAAGTGCTTAATTCTGAAGATGTTACAACTTCAGACCCTCTTAAATTGCGCGACGACAAATATACGTTATTATTTGAGTCACCCAACACAAACAGGGATTTTTTGTTGTCTATCTCTAATGCCTTTAAGACATTTACAAAATCCTTAGTTTTAGGAGCTTCAAAATTAAAGTCTTCTAATACTACTATTGATTTGTCATTTGCCTTAATACTCAAAGCTGATTTGCGTGCTAATCTTTTAAGGTTTTTATTTAATTTAAACCCATAATTTCTTGGTCTAGGACCAAACATACGACCACCACCTTTAAATACACCAGACTTAATAGAACCAGCACGTGCAGTACCTGTTCCTTTTTGTTTCTTAATCTTGCGTGTACTACCAGCAATTTCTGCTCTCTCTTTTGCCTTATGTGTACCCTGTCTTTGGTTAGCTAAATATTGCTTAACGTCTAAATAGACAGCGTGATTATTAGGCTCTATAGCAAATACGTCCTTAGAAAGCTCAGCTTTTCTACCCGTATCTTTTCCGTTTATATCTAAAACTGCTACCTTCATTACTTCTCAATGATTACGTAAGAGTTTTTGTGACCAGGTACACAACCTTTGACAACAAGTAAGTTCTTTTCAGGAACAACTTTGTAAACTCTTAAATTTTCTACTTTAACTGTTTCTCCACCCATTCTTCCGGCCATTCTCATTCCTTTGAATACTCTCGCAGGATATGAAGCAGCACCTATAGAACCAGGCGCTCTTAAACGGTTGTGCTGACCATGTGTTGCTTGACCAACTCCACCAAATCCGTGGCGCTTTACAACACCTTGAAAACCTTTACCTTTGGAAACCCCAGAAATATCCACGAATTCTCCTTCAATAAATTGTTCTACAGTGATAGCATCACCTAATTTGTACTCCTTGTCAAAACCTTTAAATTCTACGACTTTGCGCTTCACAGAAGTACCAGCTTTTTTAGCATGCCCGAGAGCAGCTTTTGTAGCGTTCTTTTCTGTCGCGTCATCGAAACCTAATTGAAGCGCGTTGTAACCGTCTACTTCTTCAGTTCTGACTTGGGTAACGATACATGGACCTGCTTCGATTACTGTACATGGAATGTTTTTTCCATTTTCATCGAAAATGCTGGTCATACCGATTTTTTTTCCAATTAACCCAGACATATTTATT
>JASBSE010000055.1 GCA_030149115.1 Winogradskyella sp.
ATTAATTAAGGTGTCCTGATATTTCAGGATGCCTTGATTATTGTTTACGGGTTTAGCTCAGTTGGTAGAGCACTGGTCTCCAAAACCAGGTGTCGGGAGTTCGAGTCTCTCAACCCGTGCGAAATTAGATAACAGGTTAAAATAACCTTTAAATAATAAACAAATGGCAGGATTAATAACATATATAAAGGAATCATTCGAAGAGTTAAAAAACAATGTGTCTTGGACACCTTGGCCAGAGGCTCAAAGATTGACTGTGATTGTAGCAGTATTTTCAATTATTTTTTCTTTAGCTATTTGGGGTGTGGATACTGTTTTTAGCAAAGCGGTAAGAGCATATTTCGATTTATTAAACTAACAAAATACAACAAGGGAGATGTCAGATAAAAAGTGGTATGTTGTTAGAGCTGTAAGTGGTCAGGAAAACAAAATTAAAGCCTACATAGAGAACGAAATCGCAAGATTAGGTTTAGAAGACTATGTAGACCAAGTTTTAGTTCCTACAGAAAAAGTTATTCAAATCCGTAATGGTAAGAAAATAAACAAAGAGAAAGTTTATTTCCCTGGATATATAATGATACAGGCCAACTTAAGTGGTGAGATTCCTCATATTATAAAATCAATTACTAATGTTATTGGTTTTTTAGGTGAAACAAAAGGTGGTGATCCTGTGCCATTGAGACAATCTGAAGTTAACAGAATGTTAGGTAAGGTAGATGAGTTGTCAATAGAAGCGGATGCTAATATTGCAATTCCATTTACAAAAGGTGAAACTGTAAAAGTTATCGATGGACCATTCAATGGTTTTGATGGCACTATCGAAAAAATATTTGAAGAAAAGCGTAAACTTGAAGTAATGGTGAAAATTTTCGGAAGAAAGACACCATTAGAATTAAGTTATATGCAAGTTGAAAAGTTATAATAATTGTTACAATAAAGAAAGCGTTAGTCTAAGCTTCCAACATAGACAAGCGCACTAAATTTTAAAAAATGGCAAAAGAACTAGACAAAGTAGTTAAGTTACAAGTTCGGGGAGGTGCTGCGAATCCATCGCCACCGGTTGGACCCGCTTTAGGTGCCGCTGGAGTTAATATCATGGAGTTCTGTAAGCAGTTTAATGCTAGAACC
>JASBSE010000062.1 GCA_030149115.1 Winogradskyella sp.
TCAGACTATGATATTTTCTTTCCAAAAGAAGGTTTTTATGTTGCTTTTGAATGGTTGTATATCCCTTATAATGCTGAAGAAGTAACTTTTCATTTTACTGATAAAAAAAAGAAGAAAGAAAAGCGTATCAAATATCAACCTACATTTTCAGCAACTTGTGAAGAAGAAGGGAAGTATATGGTAGCATCGTATATTTCTGGTGAATGGCGTTTTTATGCGGCTAATACTTATGAAAGTGAAAAGAAGGCAGTACCAGCAATATCCTTAACTTTGTCAAATTAATTAAAAAGATTCCTGCCGAAGCAGGAAAAAATATATGAAACTCATTTGCATCGGTCGTAACTATACAGACCACATCAAAGAATTAGAAAACGAAAAACCTACAGATCCTGTTGTGTTTTTAAAACCAGATACTTCAATATTGCTTAAAAAACAACCGTTTTTTATTCCAGATTTTTCTGATGAAGTTCATCACGAAGTCGAAATTTTGGTAAAGATTAAAAAAGTAGGGAAGTACATCGATAGAAAATTTGCACATAAATATTATGAAGAAATAGGGCTTGGTATAGACTTTACAGCGAGAGATCTACAAGCGCAATTAAAAGCTAAAGGTCTACCGTGGGAAAAGGCAAAAGCCTTTGATGGTGCTGCTGTGATAGGGAAGTGGTTGCCAAAATCTAATTTCGATAATGTAGATAACATCAATTTTAGTTTGAAAAAAAATGATGAGCTCGCACAGTCTGGAAATACAGAACTTATGCTTTGGAAGATTGATGAACTTATAGAATATGTGTCAAAATATTTTACTTTAAAAATTGGAGATATTATCTTTACCGGAACACCGTCTGGTGTTGGTAAGGTTTTTGCAAACGATGAATTAAAAGGGTATATTGAAAACCAAGAAATGTTTTCAATCAAAATAAAATAAATGGCAAAACATTATAAATTAGATCGCGTACGCGAAATGGCCGATAACGACGAAGACTTCGTTATGGCTTTGGCAGCAGCCTTTATAGAAGAAGTTCCTGAAGATGCTGAGCGCTTAAGAAAAGCAGTTCCAGAAGGAGATTTTTACGAAACTTATCAGGCTGCACACAAAATGAAACCAACTGTGGATTTGTTTGAGCTAGGTATTTTAGATAAGCTTATAGAGGTACAAGATTGGGGAAAGTTTGAAAAATCTGATGAAAATATAGAAGCTCAACTTCAAATTGTATTGACTGCTGTAGAAAATGCAACTAACGAAATAAAAGCAGATTTCGGATTATAAATGCAAGCAGAAATTATAACAATTGGCGATGAAATTCTCATAGGTCAAATTGTAGATACAAATTCAGCATTTCTAGGTAAGGAATTCAATAAGATAGGTGTTTCTGTCTATCAGATCACTTCTGTTCAAGATGATAAAGCACATATTCTAAAGGCTCTAAAAGAAGCTGAAGAAAATGCTGATATCATTATTATTACGGGTGGTTTAGGTCCAACTAAAGACGATATTACAAAGCATACCATTTGCGAGTATTTTAATGATACTCTAATCGAAAATAAAGCTGTTCTTAATAATGTAGAGCAGATTTTTTCAAAATATAATGCACCACTTTTAACGGTTAATAGGCATCAGGCTTTAGTACCTTCTAGAGCTAAAGTACTTATGAATAAGTATGGTACAGCACCAGGCATGTGGTTAGAAAAAAATGGAAAAGTTTTTGTTTCACTTCCAGGTGTGCCATACGAAATGAAGGCCTTGATTAAAGATGAGGTTATTCCTTCATTACGATCTAAATTTCAGTTTCCTTATATAAAGCACAAAACATTATTAACTTATGGTATAGGTGAAAGTGCACTTGCAGATAGAATAGAAGCTTGGGAAGATAATTTACCAAATTTTATAAAATTAGCTTATCTGCCAAACTTAGGTAAAGTCCGTTTGCGTTTGTCTGCTAAAGCTATGGATAAGAATATTGTTGAAACCGAAATGGAACAGCAAATTCAATTGCTATTGCCTCAAATTGAAGATGTTTTTGTTGGTTTTGAAGACGATTTATCTCTAGAAGCTATTATTGGTAAGCAACTAACTGATTTAGGAAAAACAATTTCAATTGCCGAAAGTTGTACAGGTGGTCAAATTGCAAAAGCCATTACAGCAAATGCAGGAGCTTCTAAATATTTTAAAGGAAGTGTGGTGAGTTATGCCACAGAATCTAAGGTTGATATTTTAAAAATATCTGAAAAGGAAATTGAAAACCATTCAGTGGTGAGCAAGGAAGTTGCTGAAGCTATGGCCAAACAAGTAAGAGTACTGTTTAAAAGTGACTATGGGATCAGCACAACAGGAAATGCAGGGCCTTCAAAAGGAGACTCTGATGCAGAGGTTGGTACAGTATGGATTGCAATTGCTTCTGATGAAGGAGTTAGAGCCGAAGTTTTTAACTTTGGAAACCATAGAGAAAAGGTAATTATGAGGGCTACAAACAAGGCCTTTGAAATGCTTCAAAAAGAAATTTTAAAAAAGTAGAGTTTTATGTTTGTTGAAACGTAAAGTTTTATTAAATTTGCACCCTGTTTTAAAATAACATACCTAAAGAAAGAAAACAATGTCAAGAGTTTGTGAACTTACTGGGAAAAAAGCGATGGTTGGAAACAATGTTTCTCACGCGATGAATAAAACAAAACGCAAGTTTAATGCAAACTTGATTAAAAAGCGTTTTTATATCCCTGAAGAAGATAAGTGGGTAACATTAAAGGTTTCTACATCTGCATTAAAGACTATCAATAAAATTGGTATTACTGCTGCATTAAAAGAAGCTAGAGCAAAAGGATTTTACAAATAAAAGCATACGCTAAAGTCAAGATAAAATGGCAAAGAAAGGAAATAGAATACAAGTTATCTTAGAGTGCACAGAGCACAAAGCTTCTGGTATGCCAGGAACTTCTAGATACATTACAACAAAGAATAAGAAAAATACGCCAGACCGTATGGAGATTAAAAAATTTAATCCTATCCTTAAGCGTATGACAGTTCATAAAGAGATAAAATAATAAATCATGGCAAAGAAATCAGTAGCGTCTTTACAGACAGGATCAAAAAGATTGACAAAA
Source organism: Winogradskyella sp. (assembly GCA_030149115.1). Classification (GTDB taxonomy): domain Bacteria; phylum Bacteroidota; class Bacteroidia; order Flavobacteriales; family Flavobacteriaceae; genus Winogradskyella. The sequence goes on from JASBSE010000062.1 coordinate 3,100, forward strand.
GCTATTAAGATGGTGAAATCACCTAAAACTGGAGCATACATGTTTGTAGAATCAGTAATGGCACCAGAATTTGTCAATGAATTTTTAGATAAGAAATAATCTTTATTTATATAAAGATTTATAGAACTGCTTTCATATTTGAAAGCAGTTTTTTTATGTCTATATTTGACCGATTATGACAACTTAGC
>JASBSE010000071.1 GCA_030149115.1 Winogradskyella sp.
AACGAATAGGTTAAAGTACCAAAATCTATAGCATCAGAAGATAATATCTCAAGGTTAAAGTCTATAATTAAGAAATTTACAGTCACAGTTCTTGTGTAAATATTAGTATCTGTTAAGCCTGGATTACCATAAGGTGTATCTTCAAGAGTATTTAGGTAATGAGGAACTGTGACTCCGTCAGCGTTTACATTGAGGTCATCACGAGGATTCATGTCCTGGTCTTCATCTTCTAAAATAGTGTTTACACCATCACCATCGTCATCTTCATCTAAATAATCAGGAATTCCATCTTCATCTGTATCTAAGTTGTTAGTTGGATCTCCATCACCATCAATATCGTCAGTATCAATCTCGTTTATTGTTGGTACATTATCATTGTCGTCATCTTGGTCTAAATAATCTGGAATGCCATCATCATCGCTATCTTGGGCATTAGGAAAATCACCATTTTCATCCATTTCACCTCTGCCTTCTAAATCAGATGGAATACCATCGTTATCGTCATCTTCAACAGTTACTGTTGCAAAAGCAGTTCCAGATGGAGCTTCATAATCATTAGTAATTGTTAAGTCAGAAGGAGGTATAGGATCGCATAACTCACTACTTGTTAGAGTCCTGTTATAGGTTCTGTATAAAAATCGAATAGATGATCCGTTGATAGTAAATGATATCGGTTCATCAACCGCTGTAGGCTCTGTAAAAGGATACTCTGCATTAGTACTACGAGGTATAATTAGAGATAAAGATTCACTCGGATCTTCTCTAGTATCATAGATTAGAAAAGATTGTGTATTGTTTGTACACATATCTAAGTCTTTGTCAAACACAAGATCTACAGTGAAAATATCACCATCATCGCAAGCTGTTAAAAGTAGAAGGGCAAAAATTATATAAAAGAAACGCGTCATAAACTTACATTTTGAACAAAAATAATGGATTTGTAAAATTATAACGTTGCATTATCTAAATAATTTTATTTGCGATATTTTTGCATAATGAAGCAAGTATATTTAGATAATGCAGCTACAACAGCCCTGAGACCAGAAGTAATAAAACGTATGACAGAAGTGCTTACCAATAGTTATGGTAATGCTTCTTCTACGCATAGTTTTGGACGTTCATCTAAAGCACTATTAGAGCAATGTCGTAAGAATATTGCAGGTTATTTCAATGTATCTGCTTCTGAGATTGTATTTACTTCGGGTGGTACGGAAGCAGATAATTTAGCTTTGCGCAGTGCTGTTAGAGATTTGGGTGTTACCGAAATCATTACTTCAAAAATAGAGCATCATGCAGTTCTGCATACTGTAGAACAATTACAGAAAGAATACAATGTGAAGCTTAGTTTTGTTGATTTAGATGAATTTGGTTCAGTAAACTACACACATTTAGAGCACTTATTAAAGGATTCTGACAAAGCCATTGTAAGTCTAATGCATGTTAATAACGAAATAGGAAATATTTTAGATATTGACCATGTGGCTAGGCTGTGTAAAGAAAATGATGCCTTGTTTCATTCAGACTGCGTGCAATCTGTAGGTCATTTTAAGCTAGACTTACAACAAATATCAATAGACTTTTTTGCTGCAAGTGCTCATAAATTTCACGGACCAAAAGGTGTAGGTTTTTGTTTTGTAAGAAAAGAATCTGGATTAAAACCACTAATTTTTGGTGGCGAACAGGAGAGAGGTCATAGAGCTGGCACAGAAGCTATCCATAATATAGTTGGTATGGATGAAGCATTAAAAATAGCCTACAATAATATTGAAGTAGAACGAGAAAAACTCACTTCAATAAAAACATATTTTACAGACCAAGTAAGAAAGGTTTTACCAACAGTAGGTTTTAATGGCGCAAGTGCAGACAATTCAAAAAGCACCTATACTTTAGTTAATGTTTGCTTGCCGTTAGATCCATCTAAAACACCTATGCTTCAATTTCAACTTGATCTTAAAGGTATTGCTTGCTCTAGAGGTAGTGCTTGCCAAAGTGGTAGCAGTCAACAATCTCATGTGCTCACAGAAATTTTAGATGAAGAAAAGTTAAAATATCCTTCGGTACGATTTTCCTTTAGCGTTTTTACAACTAAAGAAGAAATAGACTATGCAGTTAATGTTTTAAAAGATATTGTTAGTGCTTAATAATAATCTTTTCAGATTTTACAGCATTAGCTTTTGAAGTTACATTAACAATATATACACCATCACTTAAGTTTACAGTTGATAATTTGTATCGGTTAGAAACAGAATCGTACAATTCATTTAACATTCGTTTACCAGCCACATCAAAAACTTCGATAGTTTTTACATCTAACCCATTAGGGTTTAAAACAGATAATTGATGAATATCATTATCCTGACGAATGGTTAAATCACTAACATCAAAATCATCTATACCAAGAGACTGACCTGGAATAAACACGATCTCAAAACGGTCTGTGTAGTTCCCAGGTTCTATGTTTATAAAATAATTTTGTGTTCTTAAATCTTGGTATAAATCATAATTAGCATCATAAATGTAAATGCCTTGACTATCATCAAAGTTCTGAATATCATAAATGCCGAAGCTAAGTGGTTGTTGTTCTTCAACATCTATTACCAATGGGATTCGAAGTTGAGTATCAAAGGAATGGGCTTGGATTACAAAGTTCTCACCATTTTGAGTCCAATAAGCATCAGATTCTAACTCCGAAGATCTTTTTGCTTCAAGACCATAATCAAATCCATCAGTTGCTGTATCATGAAAATTAGCTAATAATTCTCTAGTATATAACTCATTAAAACTAACCATAACTCTAAATCTTTTATAATCATCTGGTACTATAAAATTCCCATTTTCATCATATTGAGATGTAGATTGATTAGTATTTGTTTGATTTTGACTTTCATTACTTGGTCTAAAAAACTCACTGCTAGCAGCAGTTTCTTTAACATAATCTCTGTGACTATTTTTAACATAGACTAGTGAACCTCCTGGAATTCCTGCTGCGCCTTCAACCATAAAACCTTGTCCTATAGGTATATATCTTCTAGCAGTTCTTGTACCTGTACCTGCTGGTGGAGTTGCCGCTGGAGATCCATTGGCTAAATAAAAAATATAAGTAGCAGGTGTAAATGACTCAACAATATTATCAGATCCATCTGGTTGTGTACATGTGTAAGAAGCATAACCACCTACATAAGTTTCTAAATAGTGAGATGTAGAGTTGGCAGGATCTTGTTCCCAGTAATATAAAGCGCCTGTTGTTCCTGCAGGAGGTGAGCTTACTTCATCTAAGTTCACATTTTGAGGATCCCATAAAAAATCAGCAGCATCTAGAGCAGAAGGATATGGGTTTCCAATTAGAGTGAATTGTCCAGCAGCAATAGAGTTGGTAATTGTACCATTATTAGGTTTTCCTCTGAAGTCGTAATCTTGTATGGTGCCAGCTCCCGCTCCCATTCCTTTCATTGTAAAACCAAGACCAGGACTAACATCTAAACTTTCACCTACAAAATTCCATTCACTGTATTCATCAGAAGAGACAAATGTCCATAACCAACGATTTGAAATAGTTAGATTAGGACTAGTTGTACCTTCATAATTGGTTGTAAATAAACTATTATTACTATCGATAAGGCTAGGAGTTGCAGG
>JASBSE010000076.1 GCA_030149115.1 Winogradskyella sp.
TAAAGAAGTTAGTTATGAAATTTATAATACACTTGGTCATTTAGTTGCTAAAGGAAATTTAGTAAATAACAAGATAGACATAAGTTCTTTGGAAGGCTCAGTATATCAAATAAGATTTACTACAGAAGAAGGCACTATGACCAAAAGATTTATAAAACAGTAATTTTAATTTAGTATGATTAACTAATAAAAAGTCCTGATGAAAATCAGGACTTTTTTATATGTGTTTTATTTCATTCTCATGAAGCAATTCATCACCTCTTAAGCGCAAGAAAATTTGTGCCACGGCAACAGTGTCTTTTTCGCAATAAGTAATGATGCGGTCAATGTCATTTTCCTCATAATATACGCGGTAAACTTCACTACCATCAATATCATCTTTAGGTGAAGGAATACCCAATACATTGGTTAGTAGTTTTAGAGAAGTGTAGGTTTTATAATCACCAAACTTCCATAATTCTAGTGTGTCTAGATGTGGTACTTCCCAAGGTTTTTTACCAAATAGATTGAGTTTGTATGGTAATTCTATATGATGAATAATCATACGTCTTGCTATATAAGGAAAGTCGAATTCCTTACCGTTATGCGCACAAAGCAAATGCTTGTTTTGGCTGAAATGAGAAATGGTGAGGTTCTTAAAATCTTTTAGAATTTTATCTTCTTCACCATAGAAAGAAGTCACTCTAAAATTCCGGATATCTCCTTCCATTTTAAAATAACCTACCGAAATACAAATGATTTTACCAAATTCTGCCCAAATGCCAGCTCTGTCATAAAACTCTTCAGCCGAAAACTCTTCCTTACGTTGATATCTAGATTTAGCTTCCCAAAGACTCTGTTTGGTAGCATCTAGCTCTGAAAACTTTTCCGTTTCCGGAACGGTTTCAATATCTAGGAATAATATGTTTTCAAGATTGAGTTTTGAAATCATTGACCCTAAGGTAGTTAAATAAAATTAAAGCAAAAATTATAAGCTTAAAATAGAACATTATTGATTCTACAATATATAATTCATAGTGCCCTTTAAGATAAGTTGTATAGTTTGTTAGGTAATCTAACTGCTCTTCATTGTAATCCATAAAAACAGTAAGGGCAACTTCTATCACTTGCGTGATAATACAACATATAATTAGGCCAATCGTAATAGACCTTAGTCGGTTTGTTGAAAAATTACTTCTTAACAAATGTTTAAATCCCAGAATTGCAATTAATAAGAAAGTAAAAACTTTTAGCCCTTCTTTTAGGATAAAAGTTAAAAGAGAATTTTGATTAGACATTATCAAAAGTGTCTTTGTAATATAACCAATAGAATAGCTTATCTCAATTAAAAAGAATAGTGAAAATGCACCTATCAATAAATAGTAAACATCTTTGTTTGAAATAGCTTTTTCCATTAAATCAACTTAGTAATGAAATTATAAACCTAACATTTCATAAGCCTCATCAATATATAAGCTAATGTCAGAGGTAAATGCACCAACACCTGCATCTGGCGATTTTTGGTGTCCTAACCTTACAATAATTACATTGTCTTCTGGTTGTACGATAACATACTGGCCTAAGTGACCACGCATCATTTTAAAGCTTTTGCCATTAACATCTTTCATCCACCAACCGTAACCATATTCTGGGCTATCAGAAAAACGAGGAGTAATGGATTTAGCAACAAAAGCTGAGTCTAAGATTTGTTTCCCATTCCATTTGCCATGGTCTTTATATAACTTTCCAAAACGCGCAAAATCTTTTGCATTTCCGGCAATACAGCAATAGGCTTTTACTAAATCATGATCTTCACTATCAACTTGCCAAAGCACATCGTTTTCGCTTCCTAAAGGTTTCCAAAAGCTTTCTTCTAAGTATTTGTATAGTTTTTTTCCTGTTGATTTTTCAATTACCATAGCTAGCATTTGTGTATCACCACTAGCATATTTAAAGGCTTGTCCTGGTTCTTCAACGACTTTTAATCCATTACAAACTTTAGCCAAATCGTCATCAAAATAAGCGCGAGTTGTAATAGATAATGGAGAATAATAAGCTTCATCCCAGTTGGTTCCAGATGCCATACAACTTAAATCTCCTACAGTCATTTTTTTGGCTTTATCATCGCAAAATGCAGGAAGAAAATCACAAACAGGCTGATCTAAATTTTTAATATAACCATCCATTATAGCTTTGCCTAACATACCAGATACATAGCTTTTTGCCATTGAGAATGAGTTAGATTTAGAGTCTTCACCAAAGCCATCGTAGTATTCTTCAAACCAAATACTATCATTTTTAATAATCACGTAAGCAATGGTTCCCCAATCTTTATTTGCTTTAGAAAGTTCTTCGGTTGGTTTTACAGAATTGTAATCTTTGTGATTTGGCCAAGGCTGAGGATTATCGCTAGCTTTTATTTCTTTATTATCAAAGTATTTGTAGTCCTCAAGAAAAGCCGTACTGTGACCGTTTAAATAGATTGTGCGCACAGCTTTTAGTAGGTAATCTGTATCTGTAATGTATAGAACGATAATGATTAGTCCAAAAAGGACAACCAAAAATTTGAGTAGTTTTTTTAAGAATTTCATCAGATTGATTTAAGAATTTTAAATATAATAAAATAGGATTTAAAAAAGCGTCTGTTGCTTGTATTCACTTTCGTGATTGAGTAGCCATTGCTTACGGTGTAAACCACCAGCATAACCTGTAAGACCTCCATCTGTGCCAATAACGCGATGACAAGGTACAATAATCCAAAGTGGGTTTTTGCCGTTTGCGCTTGCTGCAGCACGTATGGTTTTGGCATCTCCAAGTTGTTTAGCAAGGTCGAGGTAAGAAATGGTTTTTCCGAAAGGGATTTTTTCAAGTTGTTTCCAGACTTTTTTCTGAAAATCTGTGCCTTCAGGGTTTAATTTTAAATCGAAAGTTTTAAGCTTATTATTGAAATAGGCTTTAAGTTGAGAAACACAATCTAAAAGTGATTCAGGAATACTTTCAGAATTATCTTCATTTGTGTCTACTATTGAAACGGAAGTAATGCCGTCTTGGTCGCCAATAATTTTAGCATATCCAAGAGGTGTTTCAATATAGCAGGTGTCCATTAATTTTCAGGATTGTCGTTGTCTAATAAACCAAGACGCTTTGCTCTGCTTTCCCAACTTTTTCTTGCGAGTAATTGTAAATCCGAAACATTATCACTTTCGTCCATAATCTCTAATCCAAGTAAGGTTTCAATCACATCTTCCATAGTTACGATACCACTTACTGAACCGTACTCATCTACAACCAAAGCCATATGATTTCTACTTTCTACTAATTGTTCAAAAAGTGTCGGAATTGGAAGACTTCGGTTTACAATAATGATGCTTCGTTTTATTTCAGACAGTAATTTATCACCATTGCCTAATCCCATTTCTTTAAAAACTTCGTCTTTTAAAACAAGTCCTGTAATGTTATCAGGGTTTTCTGTAAACACAGGAATTCTAGAAAAACGAATATTAGAATTAGCCTCAAAGAAGTCTCTGACGGTCATCGTTTCGTTCTCCGTTTTTAAAACAGTCCGAGGAGTCATAATGTCTTTTGCACGTACTTCTTTAAAGTTAAGAAGGTTTTTAATGACCTTACTTTCACTTTCTTCAAACACACCTTCTTCGTGTGCTATATCTGCCATGGCAACAAATCCTTCTCTGCTTAAAACACTACCATGACCTTTGCCACCAATAAGTTTTGTTGTAAGTTGTAATACCCACAGAATACCAGTCCATTTTAATGGAAATATTAAAACATTGAGTGCTTTCGCTGTAAAATTAGCAAGCTGTTTCCAATAGGTTGCACCTATGGTTTTTGGGATAATTTCTGAAGCAACCAGAATAAGAATGGTCATTATGGTAGATACTATACCGACCATAACATCCTCGGTTAATTCTATGCCAAGAATACTTCTTTTTGTGTTTCCATAGAGCTCTGCATACGCAACTTTTGCTTGTACACCAACCAAAATAGCACCAACAGTGTGTGCTATGGTATTTAGGGTCAAAATAGCAATTAATGGACGATCAACGTCTTTCTTTAATTCTTCGAGGTTGTTGGCGTAAGCTTTTCCTTCTTTCTTTTTTACGTTAATAAAAGTAGGTGTAATACTTAGTAAAACAGCTTCGAGAATAGAACACAAAAAGGAAAAGAAAATAGAGATTACAGCGTAGAATATGAGTAGACCCATTAATTTTTTTGGTTTAAGTTATTGCTAAGTTACGAAATCAATTTCATAACATCCTTAGCAAAATAACTGGCGATAATATCTGCACCAGCACGTTTAATAGCAGTGACTTGCTCTAGCATTACTGCATCGTGGTCTAACCAACCTTTTTCGGCAGCAGCTTTAAGCATAGCATATTCTCCAGATACTTGATATACAGCAACAGGAACGTCAAAATTATTTTTAATATCTCTGACAATATCCAAATAACACAATCCTGGTTTTACCATCACAATATCAGCACCTTCGTTAATATCCATTTCGGTTTCTCTTAGTGCTTCTTCTCTGTTGGCAAAGTCCATTTGATAGGTTTTTTTATCCTTCGGTACATCTACCATATCTACAGGAGCAGAATCCAAGGCATCTCTAAAAGGGCCATAAAAAGCTGATGCATATTTAGCAGAATAACTCATTATTCCAACATCGATTAGGTTAGATTGATCCAATGCCTCACGAATACCGAGAATACGACCATCCATCATATCGCTTGGTGCTACAAAATTGGCACCAGCTTCAGCATGAGAGATACTCATTTCGGCTAAAACTTCAACGGTAGAATCATTGATGATTTTCCCATTTTCAACAATACCATCATGTCCATAAGTTGAAAATGGATCTAAAGCCACATCTGTCATTACCAACATATCTGGACAAACAGCTTTAACAGTTTGTATGGCACGTTGCATCAAACCATTTGGATTTAATGCTTCAGTACCTCTGTTGTCTTTTAATTTATCATCAACTTTAACGAATAGCAAAACCGATTTTAAACCTAAATTCCAAAGTGTTTTTACTTCGTCTTTAAGTAAGTCTAGGCTAAAACGATAGTAATTAGGCATAGAAGCAATTTCTTCTTTTACACCGTTTCCTTCAACCACAAAAAGCGGCACTAAAAAATCGTTTGCTGTTATATAAGTTTCTCTAACTAAACTTCTAATAGCTTCGTTGGTTCTTAATCTTCTATTTCTTCGTATTGGGAACATATATCAAGTGTTTATAATCCATATTTTTTATTGAAATCATCGGCAAATTTAACCCATTTTTTAGGAGCATTAAAGCGATAACCTATGTAGAATTCCAAAAAAGGAATCGTATCATCTTGTACTGTTGAGTTATCAATCTTGTGTTCAAGTAATATGATGTTTGAGTTTATTCCTGCAAAAAAAGTATTAGAGTTATAACCGACTACTGCTCTCCCAGAAAAATCATATAAAATTGAAGTGAAATCTCCTTCTCCCAGATTTGAACTATGATTTAAACCCACACCAGCATGAGCACCCAAGGAGAATATAAAATTTCGATTTAAACAAAAATTATAATAGTATGAAGGTCCGAGAGCAATATCATAAGAGTGAGCCTTTTCATCGATATCTTCTAATGTCAAATGATATTTCGTGTAATAGTAATATATAGAAGGTATGAAGCTACCAGCACTTTTTGTTTGCCACTCATTTTGAAAACCTATAGCTCTAAACGAAAAATTCTTATTAAAAATATATGAAGTCGATCCGCCAATTTTAAAGGTTTTTATACCACTGAGATTAACTCTTTGATTGTCTGAAGAAAAGTAAAAGCCTTTTTGATTATATAGATCAATAGTTTGCATCCACTGACCTAAAAATGTCCTAATATTTAGGTTGAAAAGTCTGGAGTTGTCATTGTCTTTATTAGCATTGAAAAATTTAGGAGAAGACCCATAATCTATTTCAATACTTCTGAAAAGAACTGAAAAACCTAGATACTCCCTTACATTTGGTTTTAGTTCGTATTTGGCATTGTTTGCAACATCATTTAGAATAAAACTATTGGAAGTATTTACTAATGAAATACGAGTCGATATTTTACTAGGAAAAGTTGTTATATATTCATTCGTAGTTAGACTGTCTTGTTGTGAGTGTAAGAATCCACAAAAGAGAAATAGTATCACTATTTTGAATCTTAAATCCACTCTTTAGGATTTTGTAAAACATCTATTAATTTTTCTTCTTCACTTCCTTTTTCAGGATAATGGTCATAAACCCATTGCACGTGTGGAGGCAAACTCATCAAAATACTTTCAATTCGTCCGTTGGTTTTAAGTCCGAAAAGTGTGCCTTTGTCGTGTACTAAATTAAATTCCACATAACGACCACGTCTTATTTCTTGCCAATCGCGTTGTTCTTGAGTGTATGGCAAATCTTTACGTTTTTCAACAATTGGCACATAGGCTTCTAAGAAACTATCACCAACTTCAGTGACGAAATCGTACCAGTTTTCCATGGTCATCTCATCATTTGCTTTACAATAATCGAAAAATAAACCACCTATACCACGCGCTTCATTACGGTGTGCATTGTAAAAGTATCCGTCACAACGTGCCTTGTATTTTGGGTAGAATTCAGGATTGTGTTTATCACAAGCAGTTTTGCAAGTTTGATGAAAGTGTTTAGCGTCTTCTTCAAACAAATAATAAGGTGTTAAATCCTGACCTCCTCCAAACCATTGGTCTACAATATTACCATCTTGATCATACATTTCAAAATAGCGCCAATTAGCATGTACGGTTGGTACCATAGGACTTTTAGGGTGAATAACAAGGCTTAATCCACAAGCAAAAAAATCGACATTTTCTACACCAAAATACTTCTGCATACTATCTGGTAATTTACCGTGTACTCCAGAAATATTTACACCACCTTTTTCAAATACATTACCATTTTTTATAACACGAGTTCTACCACCTCCACCTTCTGGTCGTTTCCAAATGTCTTCTTGAAATTTTGCTTTGCCATCAATAGTTTCAAGTTTAGAGGTTATGGTATCTTGTAATTGTTGTATATAGTTGTAAAATTTGTCTTTCAAAATCTATGATTTATATAATTCGTATAACTCCATATCCAAAGGATTTTCACCGATAGGAGTAAATTCATTTTTAAGTGTTTTTTGCCATTCAAAGTTGTTGTTTCTAGCAACTTTTATGCTACTAAGATTGTCTTTATGTACAATAATTTGAATAGTTTCTAAACCCAACTCGTTAAAA
>JASBSE010000077.1 GCA_030149115.1 Winogradskyella sp.
CAATGATATGGAACCAGCACCTTGGGGAAATTTTATTGAAGGAGCTTGGATGACTAAGCATAATGGTAAATACTATATGCAATATGGTGCGCCAGGAACCGAATTTAAAGGCTATGCAAATGGTGTTCACGTAGGCAACCACCCATTGGGTCCGTTTGAGTATCAAAAGCACAACCCAATGTCATACAAGCCTGGAGGTTTTGTAGTTGGCGCAGGTCATGGTAATACGTTTGCTGATAACTATGGGAATTATTGGAACACAGGAACCTGTAAGATTTCTGTAAAAGACCGTTTTGAACGTAGAATTGATATGTTTCCAGCGGGTTTTGATAAAGATGATATCATGTATTCTATAACTGCTTATGGTGATTTTCCAATTATGCTTCCTACGGAAAGTAGAGATCATACAAAAGGGGCTTCTACGGGTTGGATGTTATTGTCTTACAAAAAACCAGTGACAGTTTCTTCTTTTGAAAAATGCCAAGATGTCGAAACTAATAGAATGGATCATGGTGGCAAAAAGGTATTTGAAAAAATCTGTTATGATGCTTCAAACCTAACGGATGAGAATATTCAAACCTATTGGTCAGCAACGACCAGAGATAAGGGCGAATGGCTTCAAGTAGATTTAGGTAAAAAAATGCAAGTAAATGCATTGCAAATCAATTATGCAGATCATAAAGCAACTCAGTTCAATAAAGCTATGGATATCTATTACCAGTATAAAGTCTTTATGTCTGATGATGCTGAGAATTGGACTTTAGTAGTTGATAAATCTAAGAATGATAAGGATGTACCACATGATTATGTAGAGTTAACAAAACCAATTCTGGCACGCTACATTAAAATGGTGAATATCCATAATGCATCAGGATTATTTGCTGTTTCAGACTTTAGGGTTTTTGGAAATGGGCTGTCAGAAAAACCAAAATCGGTTGCAGGTTTTAAGATAGATAGAAGTCAGCAAGATTCTAGAAATGCTATGATTTCATGGGAAAAGAAAGCTGATGCAATAGGTTATAACATCTATTATGGAATTGCACCAGATAAACTATACAATAGTATTATGGTTTATGAAAATGATGTTTACGATTTCAGAGGTATGGATAAAAACACCGAATATTATTTTGCAATTGAGGCTTTTAACGAAAGTGGAGTGTCAGAGCGTACAAAAGTAATAAAGTTAAAATAGCATATAAACTTTTTAGATTAATAGCTAATTATGCCACATACGACAAACAAAATAACAATTATGTACTTGTTTTTCTATGTGGCTTTCCCCTTTTTGTGTTTTTCTCAATCAAAAACAATTAATTCTGGTTGGCAATATTCTGAA
>JASBSE010000090.1 GCA_030149115.1 Winogradskyella sp.
AAAGATGGTCAGATGAAACTATTCTAAAAAACAAAAGTGGGCATAAAGCCCACTTCCGAAGTAAAAAAATAACTAATATATAAACAATCAAAATTTATATGCTAAAATTCTTAGTGTATACTCTACCATTGGTTTTAATGATGGCAGTGTAATCACCTGTAACGGTTTTATCTAATTTATAAACTCTGTTTAAGACATCTTTTCCTTCAACATTTTCAGTATGAATCAATTCATCTTCAAAGTAAAGTTCAACTTTCATTTCATTAGTGTCTAAGCCAATTTTTGAAACAATAAGTAAACCTTCTTCAGATCTTATAACAGGTTTATAAATTTTAGTTTGGGTATCATTTAAGATTTTAACCTCTTTGTTTTCTACTTGTAGTTCAACAACTTCAATTTCAAAGTCTTTACTAATCTCTACAGTATAAATTCCATTGTTAAGTTGGCTAAAATCAAAAAGCCTAACTAAGTTTCCATTATGCTTTATGCGACCACTAAAAATAACTTCTCCTGAATCATCTGTCACAGAAAGATTATGTCCTTCATTTACAAATTTAAATGTTGGTAAATCCTTTAACGTCTCACTTGCGTAGCTTGTGTATGTTCCCAACATCACTGCTACTACCAAAATACTTTTAATTAGTGTTTTCATCTTTTTCCTTTTTTTAAGGTTAAACTGAATTAACAATACAAATGTAGGCTGGTATTACGTAGTTAAAAACAAGCATTTTGGCACATTTATATACATAATTAACCCTAAAACACCTTTAGAATGTGTATTAGGTTAAAATAATATACAATAATGATAATTATGTATATATTTGATTTTTGTAATGACCTAACTTTGCATTAAATATTTAGTTGTGAATACAAGAAAGCCTGTATTAGAAAAAATAAGCCCAGAATTTGGAAGCTCAATGCGTGTTGTAAAGCATGGTGCCTATGTAGGTGAAAAAAAACCGTTTTGGCATTTTCACCCAGAGATAGAATTGGTGTATGTTAATAAAGGAAAAGGGAAGCGACACATAGGAAATCATTTATCTTACTTTAACAATAGTCAACTTTTACTTTTAGGATCAAATTTACCTCATAATGGATTTACAGATCGACTTACTATTAATGGTACGGAAACGATAGTACAGTTTAAGCCAGAGTTTTTAGGTGAGCATTTTTTCGACATCCCAGAAATGGAAAAAATCAATAACTTATTTGAACGAGCTAAGAGCGGAATTTTATTTGGTATACCCACTAAGCAAAAATTAGGTAAGAAAATTGAAAAACTATCAGAAAAAGAGGGATTTAAAAAGATACTAGTCTTATTAGAGATATTGCATAGCCTGGCCAAGGCCGAAGATTATACAATATTAAATGCAGATGGTTATAGATTTGAAACAGAACCACAAGATAGTGCTAAGATAGATACTATTTTTAAGCATGTAAATGAGAATTTTAAAGAACACATTAGTTTAGATGAAATCGCTGATAAGGTGAGTATGACGGTTCCTGCATTTTGTAGGTACTTTAAAAAGGTAACAGGAAAGACCTTTACTAAACTTGTAAACGAATATAGAGTTGTACATGCCACCAAATTACTTACAGAGAGTCAAATGAGTATTACAGATATTAGTTTTGAATGTGGCTTCAATAACTTCTCTCATTTTAATAAGCTATTTAAAGAGTTTACAGGGAAAAGTGCATCAAAGTATAGAAGTGAAGTAAAACTAATGGTTAATTAGTAGACCTTGATTTTATTTTTTTCCTTTCCACTCAGCATAAAATTGTTTTAGAAAACCTTCCATATACTTATGTCTATCTGAAGCAATTTGTTTTCCTGTATTTGTGTTCATTTGATCTTTGAGCAACAATAATTTTTCGTAAAAGTGATTAATGGTTGGAGCTTCAGAAGTTTTGTACTCAGCTTTAGTCATGTTTAGATTTGGTGCAATATCGGGATTATATAAAGCACGATTTTTAAATCCACCATAATTAAAACAGCGTGCAATGCCTATAGCACCAATTGCATCTAACCTGTCTGCATCTTGTACTACTTCCATTTCTTTTGATGTAAATGAGGTGTCTAAATCAAACGAATTTTTAAAAGACATGTTTTCTATAATTTGAGTTACGTGCTCAATAACAACACTATCTACGTTTTCTTTTAATAGAAATTCGCTTGCTTTTTTCGGGCCAATGGATTCATCTCCATTATTAAATTTTGGATCTGCTATATCATGAAGTAAAGCTGCCAGTTCTACTACCAGATTGTCGATATTTTCGTTTTTTGAAATTAACCTAGCATTATTATACACTCTTAAGGTGTGAAACCAGTCGTGTCCACCTTCAGCATTTTTAAGTTCCTTTTTTACAAAGATCTTAGTGTTTGCTATTAAGTTATCATGATTCATTTTCTATACTACTTATAACTTGGGCTTCAACAATACTTATTAACTCAAGCTTGTCTTCGTAATGATTAGCATGTATGGGTTTATGGACTAAAAAAGAAATGCGAGCACCTAAACCCATAGGAAATTTCCCGTACTTAACTGTTCTCCATGAATTATTAATCGTAACAGGAATAACTAAAGCATTTGGCGCATGCTTTATCATTGTTAGTAGCCCCTTAGTTTTAAACTGTTTTGGTTTTCCGTCTCTACTCCTTGTGCCTTCAGGAAAAATAACTGCAGCCCATTTGTTTTTTTCAATTCGCTTTGCAAAATTTTCTATTGCTTTTATGGAGCCTAAGGCATCTTTTCTATCTATAAGTACAGAACCTCCATGACGCAAATTATAAGACACACTTGGTATGCCTTTGCCTAATTCTTTTTTGCTAACAAATTTTACATGATGTTTGCGAAAATACCATATTAAAGGTGGTATATCATACATACTTTGGTGGTTGGTAACAATAATAAGTGGAGTGCCTTTTTCTATAGTGTAAGGATTAGTAAAAGAAAATGTAGTACCTAATACATTTAGACTTCGCATTATAAAAAACTGAAACCAATCGACACTAATTTTATGTGCCTGATACCCAAAGACATTATTGCAAAACCACTGTATAGGATGAAATATTACTAAGGTTAATCCAAAGCAAATAAAATATAAAATGGTGAGAGGGTAAGCCAGAATTTTTTGCATACTACAAAAGTAAATCAATGCCTATTAAGCACAAAAAAACCACGAGACTATTCGTGGTTTTTATCAAAGAGTGTTTTATTTTTTAACAATGCT
The DNA here is from genome assembly GCA_030149115.1 of Winogradskyella sp. Lineage (GTDB taxonomy): Bacteria > Bacteroidota > Bacteroidia > Flavobacteriales > Flavobacteriaceae > Winogradskyella. The sequence goes on from JASBSE010000090.1 coordinate 3,232, forward strand.
CATTATAAGCATCCATAAGGTTTTCTGCTATTAATTCTGCAGGTCTACCTTCAATATGGTGACGCTCTAGCATGTGTACCAATTCGCCATCTTTAAATAAAGCCATGCTTGGTGAGCTTGGCGGAAAAGGTATCATGTACTCTCTAGCTTTGTTGGTTGCTTCTTTATCAACACCAGCAAAAACAGTCACTAAATTATCAGGACGTTTTACATTCTCTAAGCTCATACGAGCACCTGGTCTTGCGTTAGCAGCAGCACATCCACAAACCGAATTAACAACTACTAATGTTGTTCCTTCTTTTGCGATCGCTTGGTCTACAGCTTCTATTGTATGTAATTCTTCAAAACCTACGTTTGTTAAATCTTCACGCATTGGTTTTACTAATTCTGCTGGATACATATCTAATTCTTTTTAATTATCAATTTTAAAGTGCAAAGATACCAAATGTGTAACAATTAATATAAGTAATACACTAACTAATAGTATATTTATGCATTCATAAAATCTATAGTTAATATATGAGTTTTGCAAAGTGGATTGGAGGAGCAATAGGTTGGTCTTTTGGTGGACCAATAGGTGCTATTATTGGACTGGCTTTAGGTAGTTTTGTAGATAATTTGTCTGAAAACGGAACACCTCTAATAGGAGAACGACAAACAAGTAGAAACCGAAATCGCGATCCATATCGTCAGCGACCAAAACAAACACGCAGAGATCAAAAACCACAAACGCAATCTGGAGATTTTGAGGTTAGTTTATTGATTTTAGCATCAATCATTATAAAAGCAGATGGAAAACAAGATCAAAGAGAACTAGATTTTGTGCGTCAGCAATTTAAAAACATGTATGGTACTGATAGAGCTAATCATGCTTTTGAGTTGTTTAAGCGTGTTTCTAAACAAAACATATCTATGCGTCAAGTATGTATGCAGATTAAACAAATGATGGATCATGCTTCGCGTTTACAATTGCTTCATTTTTTATTTGGTATCGCAAAGGCAGATGGTCATGTAGCAGAGGTAGAGGTAAAACAAATCTATACTATGTCTGGTTATTTAGGCATTAGCAGAAAAGATTTTGAAAGTATCAAAGCCATGTTCTATGACATGACAAATAATGCTTACAAAATTTTAGAAGTTGACAAGTCGGTTTCGGATGAAGAGGTTAAAAGAGCATACCGAAAAATGGCTAAAAAATACCATCCAGATCGTGTAGGTCATTTAGGAAAAGAGCACCAAGAAGGTGCCGAAGAAAAATTTAGACAAGTGCAAGAGGCTTACGAGCACATTCAGAAAGAGCGCGGGTTTAAGTAGTTTTAGTTAATAGTAACAAGAGTTATGGGTTTTATTAAAAAATATGTATCTGTTCAAATAGG
>JASBSE010000094.1 GCA_030149115.1 Winogradskyella sp.
TTTGCCTTAAAAACTGCTGTTGATGCTGGTTTTAATGTTTGTATAATTTCTGGTGGCTCTAATGAAGGTGTTCGTAAACGTCTACAAGGCTTAGGTATTACAGACATTTACCTTGGTGCACACAATAAAATTGAGCAACTCAACGATTATTTAAAACAGAAAAACGTTAAAGCTTCTGAAGTTTTATATATGGGAGACGACATTCCAGATTTTCCTGTTATGGAACTCGTAGGTTTACCTTGTTGCCCTCAAGATGCTGCTCCAGAAATCAAAGCCATTTCAAAGTATATTTCGCATAAAAATGGAGGAAAAGGTGCTGCTAGAGATGTTATTGAGCAGGTGCTAAAAGTACACAACAAGTGGAATGGTAATTTTGACGCTAAATACGATTAAATAACATGGCTCGAAGAAGCAGACGACATAGCACTGGTTTTGGTTATATAGGTTTTGGTAACAACCAATCTACTTTTAATCAAAAAACAAGCACACCTTTTTCAGTCTATAAAGAAAAGCTAGATTTAGAGGCTCATCTCCATTATGAAATGGAGTTTATGCACAAAAACCTTAGCAAAACAGATAAAGAAAAAATAAAAAATAAAATACGAAAACAAGAACGTAAATTATTTAGACGAACCGTTGTTATCAGCCTTATTGTTTTTGCTTTTGTTTTATACGTTGCTTATTATTTAATCAATCAAATTCTTTCTCATTAATACTTAAAATGATTCATTTTCTTAATCTAATCCGTTGGAAAAACCTATTAATGATTGCGCTTGTGCAAATCTTAATTAAGTACGCTTTATTGCTTCCATTTAATGAAAGTCAAGGTGTTACAACTACTCTCAGTACTTTTGCTTTTATTATTTTGGTTATAGCTACATTATGTATTGCAGCTGGCGGATATATTATTAACGATATTTATGATATTGACACAGATAAAGTGAACAAACCAAGCAAAGTCATCATCAATAAGCACATTTCAGAAAAGGATGGCTATACCTACTTCATGCTTCTAAATGTTATAGGAGTTGGATTAGGTTTTTACCTCTCCTACCTCATTAATTATTCTTCTCTTTTTGTAGTATTTTTTATTAGCTCTGCGTTGCTGTACATCTACTCTACTGCGTTAAAACAGATGTTTTTAATAGGGAATATTGTGGTTTCTATTGTTGTGGCATTAAGTATTTTGGTTGTTGGTATTTTTGAATTAATCCCTTCCATGGTTTCTTTTAATAATGTAGCCAATATGCCTTTTTTAGAAATTATAAGAGATTATGCCATTTTTGCCTTTTTAATTAATCTTGTAAGGGAAGTTATAAAAGATATTGAAGATATTAACGGAGATCATAAGATTGGTATGCAAACCATGCCAATAGTTTTAGGCAGAGATAGAGCAACAAAAATTGCGTTTATGTTATCCTTAACACCTCTTTTTGCAGTTGTGTATTACATTATCACAAGTTTATATACGCAACAAATTTTGGTAGGCTACTTTTTAGTATTTGTTGTTGCACCACTAATCTATATCACCATAAAGATTTTTAGTGCAGAGCAACAATCACACTACAAGCATATTAGTTTAATGTTGAAACTAGTGATGCTCACTGGTATGCTCTCCATGAGTCTTTATCCTTTTGTTTTAAATTAATATGTTAAACAACAAACTAAAAGATTATAATATCATTTTAGCTTCAGCTTCACCAAGACGACATGCATTTTTAAAGTCTATGAATATAGATTTTGAGGTACGTCTTCACCCTGTTGATGAAGTTTATCCCAATACTTTAAAAGGCACTGAAATCACAGATTATTTAGCAATATTAAAAGCTGAAGCCTTTAAAAATCAACTAAAAGACAAAGATATTTTAATTACCAGCGATACTATTGTTTGGTTAGACAACAAACCTGTTGAAAAACCAAAAGATAAAGACGATGCTTTTAGGATGATTAAATTGCTTAGTAACAAAACCCATGAGGTAATGACCTCAATCTGTTTTACACAACCAACTCAGCAAAAAATTGTCAACACCATTACCAAAGTTACTTTTAAGGCATTAAGAGATGACGAAATCTGGTACTATGTAAACAAATACGAACCATTGGACAAAGCTGGTGCTTACGGTATACAAGAATGGATTGGCGCTATAGGAATCACCAATATTGAAGGCTCGTATAATAATGTTGTTGGTTTACCTACACATTTACTTTACGAAACGTTAAATACCATTGCCAACACTTAGGCAGATTGTAACTTTGTAAGAAAGCCCATAATAGGCATTAGGCAGTCAGTAGACAGTTTCCTTCCATATCATTAAATTACTGACAAGCATTTTATTAAAAATTTTATGTTGATGAAAAAGTTACTTTTTATACTCCCAATTTTAGCAGTTGCATTTCAAAGTTGTAAAGAAACAGTTGAAACCACTTCGGAAATCTCAGAAAACTTACGTCCAGAGATTGAAGAAAAACAACCTAAAGAAGAGTTATCTGAAGCTTTTAAAGATTATTGGTATTCAGGCGAGGCAGAAATTACATCTTACAAACTAGAACAAGCTCGTTATGGTGAAATAAG
>JASBSE010000096.1 GCA_030149115.1 Winogradskyella sp.
GCTTCAGTTACAACTTCGTTTTCATCAACACCTAATTTGTCTACGATAATCGCTTTTACTCTTGATGCAATGTCTGACATAATCTTTTAATTTTAAGTTTTAATTAGACCGCAAAAATAAAAAACTTTATTTTAAAAATCACCTTTACCGATAAAATGTGCATATCAATGCTAAAAATTCGGTATAAGAATTTAAGTTTTGCGCCTAATTGTTAATTATTATTCTTTTTTTTGTTTCTGAATAATAACCCAATATAACTGTAAATGAAGCGTATTGTAATTTTTGCGTCCGGTAGCGGATCTAATGCTGAAAATTTAATTAAGTTTTTTCAAAACAGCGATAATGCGTCTGTTATTCAGGTACTGACTAACAATCCTCATGCCAAAGTTATAGACCGCTGTAAGAGACTAAATATTAGCGCTTTGTCATTTAACAGAACAGCATTCAGCAAGTCTGAAGATGTTTTAAATATTTTAAAATCATCACAACCAGATTTAATTGTGCTTGCAGGTTTTCTCTGGAAATTTCCTGAATTTATTCTCAAGGAATTTGAAAACAAAGTCATAAATATTCATCCTGCTTTGCTTCCAAAATATGGTGGAAAAGGCATGTATGGTATGCACGTACACAATGCTATTGTAGAAAATAAAGAAACTGAAACTGGCATAACGATTCATTATGTAAATGAAAATTATGACGAAGGAGCGATTATTTTTCAAGCAAAATGTGAAGTAAAAGCGTTAGATACAGCTGATGATGTTGCTGCTAAAATCCATGAATTGGAAATGGAGCATTTTCCAAAGGTGGTGGATAGGTTATTAAAATGATTTAGTAATGTATTCTAAAAATATAAAAGGTAAGTTTAATGTTATTGAAAGCTTTGCTATTAGATCAAAAAGCGAATTTTACCTAATAGGAAGTCTTATTGAGGGGGAAATTCAAAAAGAATGGTTTGTGAATGTTGTTTTGAATGGCTCTCTATCTTTGACTTTGAGGATCTTTAATATTGATGAAATAGAAATTTCTGGAGAAGAAGAAAAATATAAACTTTTGTCTATTTCTGGAGATAATGAAACTTTAGATATATTACTTGGTCTTAACATTGGCAATGAAGATCTTAATATAACATTGGAAGGAAGTGATTAATAAGATTCCTGCCTTCACAGGAATAAACATGAGTAAAAAGAAAAAGAAATACTACACCGTTTGGAAAGGCCACAAAACCGGAGTCTTTGAGTCTTGGGATGACTGTAAAGCTCAAATCAAAGATTTCAAAGGTGCTCAGTATAAATCGTTTTCAACTTTTGAAGCCGCAAAAAAAGCATACAAAAATGACTCTAAAGATTACATTGGTAAATCAAAAAGTTTTAAAAGCGAGCTGTCTGACGAACAACTCAAAAAAATAGGGCAACCCAATTATAATTCAATTTCAGTAGATGCTGCATCTTCTGGTAATCCTGGCAAAATGGAATATAGAGGAGTTGATACCAAAACCAAAAAGCAACTCTTTATACAAGGGCCTTTTGAAGAAGGCACAAACAATATTGGAGAATTTCTAGCCATTGTTCACGGATTGGCATTTTTAAAACAGCACAACAGCGACCGCATTATTTATACCGACTCTAAAACCGCAATGAGTTGGGTAAGAAAAAAAATGTGCAATTCTAAATTAGAACGCAACGCCAAAAACAAACCTGTTTTTGATTTGGTAGACAGAGCTGTAAAGTGGTTAAAAGAAAATGATTATTCTACCACTATTGTTAAATGGGAAACCAAAGCTTGGGGAGAAATTCCAGCGGATTTTGGAAGAAAATAATTTAATTTAGATGATGCCATGTATGTTTCATCAGCAATATATTTTATGTACTTTTGCACCTTAATTCAAACTTACTTTAATGGGTAAATTAGTAATTGTTGGTACAGTAGCTTTTGATGCTATTGAAACACCTTTTGGTAAAACCGATAAAATCCTTGGAGGAGCTGGCACATTTATAGGCCTTGCTGCTTCAAATTTTAATGTAGATTCTGCTGTAGTTTCGGTAGTTGGTGGAGATTTTCCACAAGAGTATTTAGACCTTATGTCTAATAAAAATATTGATGTATCTGGTGTGGAAATTGTAAAAGACGGTAAAACTTTCTTTTGGAGTGGAAGGTACCATAACGACATGAACTCTCGAGACACTCTAGCAACAGAGCTTAATGTTTTAGCAGATTTTGAACCTGTAGTCCCTGACAATTATAAAGATGCAGAGGTAGTAATGTTGGGGAATTTGCACCCATTAACTCAAATGAGTGTCCTAAATCAAATGACAACTAAACCAAAAATGGTAATCTTAGATACTATGAATTTTTGGATGGATTGTGCATTAGAGGATTTACACAACGCCATTAAACATATCGATGTAATTACCATTAATGATGAAGAGGCTAGACAATTGACAGGAGAATACTCTTTAGTTGTTGCTGCAAGAAAAATTCATGAAATGGGACCAAAGTATGTAGTTATTAAGAAAGGGGAGCACGGAGCATTATTATTTCATAATGACAGTGTGTTCTTTGCACCAGCATTACCATTAGAAGAGGTCTTTGACCCTACTGGTGCTGGTGATACATTTGCTGGAGGTTTTGCAGGTTATTTAGCAAAAACAGGAGATTATTCTTTTGAAAACTTAAAAACAGCTGTAATATACGGTTCTACTTTAGCCTCGTTTTGTGTTGAAAAGTTTGGAACAGAACGTATGGAAAATTTAAAAATAGAAGAAGTGCATAAACGCTTAGAGCAATTTAAGAGTCTAACACAATTTGATATAGAACTAACTTAAAAAACCAACGCGCTCAAATTTTTAGCGCGTTTTTTTATTACATAACATGAGTGATGCTTTAAAACACGAGTGCGGTATTGCACTAATAAGACTTTTAAAACCATTAGAATATTACAAAGAAAAATATGGTAGTGCGTTTTATGGTGTAAACAAAATGTATTTGATGATGGAAAAACAGCACAATCGAGGACAAGATGGTGCCGGTTTTGCCAGTATAAAATTAGATACTCATCCTGGTGAGCGTTATATTAGTAGAGTAAGATCTATTGCTCAGCAACCTATACAAGACATTTTTGCTCAAATTAATCAACGCATTAATGCAGAGCTTACAAAGCATCCTGAATATCAAGATGATGTCGACCTTCAAAAAAGATATATTCCATATGTAGGTGAACTTTTGCTCGGACATGTTCGTTATGGTACTTTCGGAAAGAACAGTGTAGAAAGTGTTCACCCTTTTTTAAGACAAAACAATTGGATGCACAGAAATCTTATTGTCGCAGGTAACTTTAATATGACTAATGTTAATGAGCTCTTTGATAATTTAGTTGATATTGGTCAACATCCTAAAGAAAAAGCCGATACTATTACCGTTATGGAAAAAATAGGTCACTTTTTGGATGATGCTGTTAGTAAGATTTATAAGGACTTAAAAAAGGAAGGTTATAACAAAAGAGAGTGTTCACCACTAATTGCAGAACGATTAAAAGTTGGAAAAATTCTTAAACGTGCTGCAAAAAATTGGGATGGTGGCTATGCTATGGCTGGTTTATTAGGCCATGGAGATTCCTTTGTACTTAGAGATCCTGCAGGAATTCGTCCTGCTTACTACTATAAAGACGATGAAGTTGTTGTTGTTGCATCAGAAAGACCTGTAATACAAACTGTATTTAACGTACCTTTTGAAGATGTCATAGAGTTAGATCCTGGACACGCTATAATTACTAAAAAATCTGGCGAAACCCAAATCAAGAAAATTCTAGAACCACTAGAGCGAAAAGCTTGTTCATTTGAGCGTATCTATTTTTCGAGAGGAAGTGATGCTGAAATTTATGAAGAGCGAAAAGAACTAGGAAGACTATTAATGCCAAAAGTTCTTGAAGCTATTGATAGCGATACCAAAAATACTGTATTCTCCTTTATACCTAACACAGCAGAAACATCCTTTTTTGGAATGATAGATACGGTAGAAGAACATCTAAATCATAAAAAAACCCAAGCTATTCTAAATGGTCAAAGAGAACTATCTTCAGAAAAAGTTGAAGAAATTCTTTCAGAGAGACCACGAATTGAAAAGATTGCTATTAAAGATGTTAAGCTAAGAACTTTTATTACTGAGGATAGCAGTAGAGATGATTTGGTAGCACACGTATACGATGTAACTTACGGTGTTATAAAGCCAACAGATAACCTTGTTATTATAGACGACAGTATAGTAAGAGGTACTACCTTAAAGAAGAGTATCATTAAAATGATGGATAGGTTAAATCCTAAAAAAATCATTGTAGTATCCTCTGCTCCTCAGATACGTTATCCTGATTGTTATGGTATTGACATGGCTAATCTTGAAGGCTTAGTTGCTTTTAGAGCTGCTTTAGAATTATTGAAAGACAACAATCAATACCACATCGTTGAGGAAGTCTATCAAAAATGTTTAAAGCAAGTTCATTTTAAAGATAAAAATGTGGTTAACTATGTTAAAGAGATTTACAGCAATTTTACTGATGAACAAATCTCTGATAAGATTTCTGAGCTATTAAGTGACGAATCTGTTAACGCAGAAGTAAAAATCATTTTCCAATCTGTTGAAAACCTTCATAAAGCCTGTCCTAAAAACTTAGGCGATTGGTATTTTACTGGTGACTATCCAACAAATGGAGGTAACAGAGTGGTTAATAGAGCCTTTATAAATTTCTATGAGGGTAATAAAGAGCGTGCTTACTAATTGCCACGTTTCTAAGCTTTTAATCCGAAAAATTATGTATTTTATCGATGAAAAATGCTTTTCGTCTAATATTTACATCTATTTTAACAAATTAAAATTACATTGGTATCACCATAACATAAGTAGGTTAAGTTCATGGTAGATTTGGGGCAAAAAAAGGTGAACAGTGTTCACCTTTTTTTATGGAGTTTATTAAAGTATTACTTTAACTTGTTTTACTTAAATCAATCTTCACTTTTAACCTTAATTTTTGGCAACAACTGTAGTATCCACGCTTAGACTAATATATAGGTCGTTTATCCGAAAAATTTAATTATTAAATTATTGTAAACTTATATTTGACTCACCATAACATAAGTAGGTTAAGTTTATGGTAGATTTGGGGCAAAAAAGGTGAACTCTCTGTTCACCTTTTTTCATTTATAATTCTCATACAAATTTCAATTTCATATCATAAAAAAAGCCAGACTTAATAGTCTGGCCTTTCTACTATATAACAAAAATATTACTTAGCTTCAGCATAACGACGCTCAACTTCATTCCAATTAATTACTTTGAAAAACGCATCAATGTAATCTGGTCTTCTGTTTTGGTAGTTTAAATAGTAAGCATGTTCCCATACATCTAACCCTAAGATTGGTGTACCACCACAACTAACGCCTGGCATTAATGGGTTATCTTGATTTGGTGTAGAGCAAACCTCTACCTTACCACCTTTGTGTACACATAACCAGGCCCAACCTGATCCAAATTGAGTTGCTGCAGCTTTAGAAAAAGCCTCAATAAAAGCATCTTTAGAACCAAATTCTGCTTCAATAGCATCTTTTAATTCCCCTGATAAATAACCTCTATCTTCAGGATTCATTACATCCCAAAATAAAGAGTGATTGTAAAAACCACCTCCATTGTTTCTAACACCCGCATTATTCATATCTAGGTTAGTTAAAATGTCTTCAATAGATTTTCCTTCTAAATCTGTGCCTTCAATAGCTGCATTTAACTTTGTTGTATAACCATTGTGATGTTTTGTATGATGGATTTCCATTGTACGTGCATCAATATGTGGTTCTAAAGCATCGTATGCGTATTTTAATTTTGGTAATTCAAAAGCCATAATGTATATGTTTTTTAGTGTTATTATTTCGATTTTAACAAATTTACGATTTTGAAAACAAGAAGTTCTAAATAAATTATTAAGATTCCCTATTTTGGTATAAAATTTATCTTTTGCAAGACTCAGCCTTCAAAATATATAACGCTTCTGCAGGTAGTGGTAAAACATTTACCTTAGCAAAGACTTATATTAAAATCCTTGTTCAGTCTAAGAACAATGAACAGTTTAAGTCCATCCTAGCCATAACATTTACTAACAAAGCTGTTGGTGAAATGAAGGAGCGGATTATAGAGATGCTCAAAGTGTTTTCTCAGGAAAAGAGCTTTACAGAACCTCATCCCATGTTTAGCGCAATATGCAATGAGTTATCAATATCTCCGGAGTTTCTTATAAATCGTTCTAAAGTAATATTGAAACATATTATGCACAACTATGGTGCTTTTGATATTTCTACAATTGATGGTTTTACACACAGAGTTATTAGAACTTTTGCTCACGATCTAAAACTTCCTGTAAATTTTGAAGTTGAATTAGACCAAGAACGACTCCTTAATGAAGCCGTAGATAATTTAATTTCCAGGGCTGGAGACAATGAGACCTTAACCCAAACACTTGTTGATTTTGCTATTGAAAAAGCTGATGATGACAAAAGCTGGGACATTAGCTACGACTTTAATAAAATAGCTAAGCTTCTTGTTAATGAAAATGACTTGAAAGCAATTGAAACCCTTAAAAACAAAACGATTGAAGATTTTAAAACCTTAAAATCTACCTTAAAAAAGGATAGCTCTGTAATAGAAAAGGATATTGTAACTACAGCTAAAACAGTACTTTCTCTAATTGAAGAATGTGGCTTACAGTTTGACAATTTTAATAGAAAATCGCTTCCTAATCACTTTCACAACTTAGCACAAGGTAATTTTGGTATTTCTTTTTCCTCTGCATGGCAAAACGACCTAACAGAAGGCAATACGCTTTACCCAAAACGTGTCACAGACACAATTGCAAGTACCATAAACAGTATTCAGCAAAATCTCTCTGAAGCTTTTCTAAAAACAAAAGACTTAGTTTTCGAGTTAAAACTCAAACAAGGTCTTTACAAAAATATAACTCCACTCTCTGTATTAAACTCCATTCAGAAGGAACTAAACATCCTAAAAGAGGAGCAAAACAAAATGCTTATTTCAGAATTTAATAAAATTATAAGCAACGAAATAAAAGGCCAACCAACTCCCTTTATTTATGAACGTTTAGGCGAAAAGTTTAAACACTATTTTATAGATGAGTTTCAGGACACCTCAAAAATGCAGTGGGAAAACTTGGTGCCATTACTAGATAATGCGCTCTCTGCACCAAACGGTTCTGCTATGCTTGTAGGAGATGCCAAACAGTCTATTTACAGATGGAGAGGTGGTGAGCCAGAACAATTTATTGACTTGTATAACAAATCAGCTAACCCTTTTCAAATTGAAGCAGAAGTACTAAGCTTAGATACAAACTACAGAAGTGCTAAAGAAATTATAGATTTTAATAACGCTTTTTTTCTGTTTTTGAGTCAGAATTATTTTAACGAAAGTAGATATGCTGAACTTTATTTAAATTCTAAACAAAAGCCATTTCAAAATACAGAAGGTTACGTTAACATTGAGTTTTTAGACATTTCAAAAGAGGATAATGCTAATGAAATGTACACCAATAGCACTTTAAGAACTATTGAAGAATGCCTTAAAAATGGGTTTTCTTTAGACGACATTTGCATCATTGTAAGAAAACGAAAAGAAGGAGTTGAGATTGCTAAATTCTTAAGTGAAAAAGGCATAAAAATCACCTCTTCTGAAACCTTACTATTAAAAAACTCTGACAAGGTTCAGTTTCTTGATGCTTTTCTAAAACTATTGCTTCAACCCGATAATGATAGTTTAAAAATTGATGTTTTAACTTTTGTTGCAAATCAGCATAACATAGAAGACAAACATTCATTTTACAGCGCTCATATAGCCATTGGTTTTGAAGAAATGCTCAAAAATTTTGAAGAATTAAACATCTACATAAACAAAAACAAATTGCTGCAAGTCCCTCTATACGATCTTGTTGAAAAACTTATTAGGTCGTTTAATCTTCACAACTCATCTGATGCCTTTCTTCAGTTTTATTTAGATGTTGTTTTAGAGTTTACACAGAAGCAAAACTCAGATTTGTCGTCGTTTATAAATTATTTTGAAAAGAAAAAAGACAGTCTCAGTGTTATTTCACCAAAAAACAACAATGCTGTACAAATTATGACCATTCATAAGGCAAAAGGCTTAGAGTTTCCAGTGGTTATTTTTCCGTTTGCAGATCTAAATATTTATCAAGAAATAGAACCAAAAGTTTGGTTCCCAGTAGAGAAAAACAACTACCAAAATTTTGAAACACTGTTACTTAATTACAATAGTGATGTTGAACATTTTGGCGATGATGGCAAAACGCTCTATGAAACTCGAAAATCTCAATTAGAATTAGATAACATTAATCTTCTGTATGTAACTTTAACCAGAGCTGTAGAGCAGTTATATATTATAACTAAAAAAGACATTAGCGCTAAAGGTGTTGTAAGCGAAAAAACATATGCAGGCATGTTTATTTCTTATTTACAAGACAAAGGATTATGGTCAGACAACACGCTTACATACAGTTTTGGCACTTCAAAAAATCTAAACCAAAAAACAAAACCAAAAACAGATACAACTTCTGTTGATTTAATCTCTGTACCAAAAGAAGATCATAATTTAAAAATCATAACAAAAGCTGGTCAACTTTGGGATACCAAACAAGGAAAAGCTATAGAACGTGGTAATTTAGTCCATCTTTTACTATCTAAAATCGTAACACAAGAGGATATCGACTTTGCCATTGACGATTTATTAGCTTCTGGAGACATTACAACATCAGATAAAGAAGCTCTTAAAACAATAGTAAAGCAAGTTATAGAGCATCCTAAAATTAAATTATACTATAATAACGACCATAAGGTTTACAACGAAAGAGATATTGTAACACCATCTGGAGAACTGCATAGACCAGATCGTATAAATATTAATCAAAAAAATGAAGTTGTAATAATTGACTACAAAACGGGAGATCAAATGGCATCTCACAAATCTCAACTCAACACTTATGCTTCTGTTCTAAAAACAATGAGCTATGATATAACTTATAAATTCCTTGTTTACATAAATGAAACTGTTGAAGTTGTTGAAGTCTAATTTCAAGATAGTATCTTTGCGAAACAACTAACACAAAAATTATGTACGGAAATATTAAAGCTCATTTACAACAAGAAATTGAAGCTATTAAAGATGCTGGTCTTTTTAAAGAAGAACGAATTATAACTTCACCTCAAGGTGCAGAAATTACTTTGAACACAGGGCAAAAAGTCCTTAACTTTTGTGCTAACAACTACTTAGGACTTTCTTCTCATCCTGAAGTTATAAAGGCTGCTCAAGAGACTTTAGATACGCATGGATTTGGAATGTCATCTGTTCGTTTTATTTGTGGTACACAAGACATTCACAAAGAGTTAGAACAAAAAATAGCAGATTTTTATGGTACTGAAGATACCATTTTATATGCCGCAGCTTTTGATGCAAACGGAGGAGTCTTTGAACCTCTTTTAACTGCAGAAGACGCTATAATTTCCGACTCTTTAAATCACGCCTCCATTATTGATGGTGTAAGGCTATGTAAAGCTGCAAGATATCGCTACCAAAACAACGATATGGCAGACTTAGAAAAGCAACTAATTACTGCAAATGAAAATGGAGCGCGCTTTAAAATCATTGTTACAGATGGTGTATTCTCTATGGACGGATTAGTAGCTCCTTTAGATAACATTTGTGATTTAGCAGATAAATATGATGCCATGGTGATGATTGATGAATGCCATGCTGCTGGTTTTATTGGTGAAACAGGAATTGGTACACTTGAAGAAAAAGGGGTTTTAGGTAGAATTGATATTATCACCGGAACACTAGGTAAAGCACTTGGTGGAGCAATGGGAGGATACACAACAGCTAAAAAAGAAATTATTGAAATTTTACGTCAGCGTTCTCGTCCATATTTATTTTCTAACTCTTTAGCACCTGCAATTGTTGGTGCTTCTATTAAAGTTTTTGATATGCTCAAAAACGACACTAGTCTAAGAGATAAGGTTGATTGGAATACAAAATATTTCAAAAAAGGCATGAAAGAAGCTGGTTTTGACATCGTTGACGGAGATTCTGCTATTGTACCGGTAATGTTGTACGATGCCAAACTTTCACAAACTATGGCAAATATGCTTTTGGAGGAAGGTGTATATGTTATTGGCTTCTTTTACCCTGTTGTTCCTAAAGAAAAAGCAAGAATTCGCGTACAACTTTCAGCTGCGCATTCAAAAGAACAATTAGACATAGCTATTGACGCGTTTGTTAAAGTTGGTAAAAGACTTGAAATTATTTAAAGTCGTTAGAAACTCTTTATTTTAGGGCATTGTAACAATATTTTTATATATTTGTCTTTGTTAATAACATTTAACAACTTACATTTGCCAACAATTAACACTTAAAATTAAAATTAATTAGAATATGAAAAATCTTAGCAGATTATTTTTTGTAATGGTGCTTCTCGCAAGCTTCAGTAATGCAAATGCTCAGGATAAAAACAACCCTTGGGCTTTTAGTCTTGGAACAAACGCTGTCGATGTCTACCCTGTTGGTGAAGATTTACCACAAGGTGAATGGTTCGATGAATATTTTAACGCAAACGATCACTGGAATGTTATGCCATTTCTGTCTCGCATAGCTATTTCACGCTATTTGAGTGATGGATTTACCTTTACAGCTGCTGGGTCTTTAAATAGAATTAGCAAATTTGGTGACGTTCTTGATGTTAACGGAGACGAATTAGTTAATAATGTAGATGATTTAACTTATTTTGCTGTAGACGGTACTGTTAGTTATAGTTTTAAAGATGTCTTTAACTCAAATATCATTGATCCTTATTTAGGAGTTGGTGGTGGTTACACTTGGGTTGATGAAATTGGAGCTGGTACTTTAAAT
>JASBSE010000101.1 GCA_030149115.1 Winogradskyella sp.
ATCGAGGATTTCTTTACCATTTGCTTTTAGATAGTTATATATAACTTTTTCGTCATCATTTAACTCAACAAAAAGTTGTTTTTGCACAGCGGGTTTTTTCTCATCTTCTAATTGCCAGTTTAAAATATAAGGAACGTCCAAAGGGTTAGATAATAAATGGGCCTTCTGAAACTTAATAAGGTTGTTACAACCTACACTCTGGCTATCGGTTATTCTTCCAGGTACAGCAAAAACTTCCCTGTCGTAAGAATTAGCAATATCTGCAGTAACGAGGCTTCCGCCTTTTTCAGCAGATTCAATGACTATAGTAGCTTCACTCAATCCTGCTATAATACGATTTCGTTTAAGAAAGTTTTTTCTATCAAAATTATCTGTACTCCAAAAATCGGTGTAAAATCCACCATGATTTTCTACCTCTGCCACATATTTTTCATGAACCTTGGGGTAAATTTGATTTAATCCGTGCGCCAAACAACCAATCGTTTGAAGGCTGTGTTTAATTGCTGCTTTTTGAGCCGTAATATCAGTTCCGTAAGCAAAACCTGAAACAATTATTGGGTTGTAGGGAGCTAAAGTTTCCACTAGTTTTTCGCAAAAGGCAATTCCATTAGTTGTTATTTTACGAGCTCCAACAATGCTGATTATGTGCTTTTGATTTAAGTTAATATTCCCAGACTGAAATAAAACTATTGGCCCATCAATACAGTGTTTTAGTCTTTCAGGATAAGTGTCTTCGGTAAAATAACGGACATCTATATTATTGTCCTTAATAAAGCGTAACTCTTTTTGAGCTTCTTCAAAATGAATAGTATCAAAAAGTCCTTCAATAGTAACCGTACCTATACCATCAATTTTAAGAAGATTCGATTTTTTCTCTTCGAATATAGCTTCTGCAGAACCACAATGATTAATTAATTTTTTAGCAGTTGTTGCACCTATTTTTGGTACATGTTGAAGTGCTAAAGCATAAATTAAATCTTGTTCTGTCATTTAAAATATTGATTTTCAAGCCTACAAGAAACTAAATTTTTCTGATGTTAATAACTAAAGCCCAGTAAACTTTTTTCACTTTTAAAAATTTTTAACTTTGTTTTACTATGCAATTAGAAACTTACATCAGCGATCTTTTATACCGATACGATTGTATTACAGTACCTCAACTAGGTGCTTTTTTAACTAATCGCGTATCAGCAAGAGTACATGATACTACACATACTTTTTATCCACCAAAAAAGGTGTTGTCTTTTAATGAGCAATTACAACATAATGATGGGTTATTAGCAAATTATATTGCTGAAGTAGAAAAAGTACCATATGCTACTGCAAACGATAAGATTTCTAAGCAAGTAAAAGCCATAAAATCTTATCTTATTGAAGGGGAAACTATTCAATTTGAAAACATTGGTGAGCTTGTTCTAAATACTGAAGGAAAAATTGTTTTTAATCCTTCTAGTCATATCAACTACCTAACAGATTCTTTCGGTTTATCGCACTTTACGTCAGCAGATATTAAACGTGAGATATACAAAGAAGACGTAGAAACCATTGAAGAAGTTACACCTATTGTCCTTACGTCAGAAAAACGTTCTAATAGCAACTGGTTAAAATATGCAGCAGCCGCCGTAATAGTTTTAGGTCTAGGTGGATTTGGTGCTGCTAATTATTACAGTAACAGCGTTGAAAATCATAATCAATTAGCACAAGAGGAAGCTAATGCTCAGCTTGATGCTAAAGTACAAGAAGCAACATTTGTTATTAGCAATCCATTACCAGCTGCTACCTTATCTCTAGAAAAACAAACAGGTAATTATCATATTGTAGCTGGTGCTTTTAGAGTTGAAGCTAATTCTGACAAAAAGGTTGAGCAACTTAGAGGAATTGGTTACAAAGCCAGAAAAATTGGTAAAAATCGTTATGGTCTACACGAAGTAGTCTACGAAAGTTTTGAAACTAGACTTGATGCTCAAAGAGCACTCAACAAAATCCGAAGTGAACACAATAAAGATGCTTGGTTACTAATTAAGAAATTAGATTAACCTTTTCTTATCCTTCTATTTACCTAAATCAACATATCTTTGCACAAATTTTTAAAATTTATGCAACCAAGAACCGCATTTCAGTCTAAAACAGTTGTAACAGACCTTGTTCTTCCCAGTGAAACCAATCCACTAAACAACCTTTTTGGAGGAGAACTATTGGCTCGTATGGATAGAGCAGCAAGTATTTCTGCAAGACGTCACTCAAGACGCATTGTTGTGACTGCTTCTGTCAATCACGTAGCATTCAATCGATCTGTTCCTTTAGGAAGTGTTGTTACCATAGAGGCTAAAGTGTCTAGAGCTTTCACCTCTTCTATGGAAGTCTACATGGATGTTTGGATAGAAGACAGAGAATCTGGTGAGAGTATAAAAGCTAATGAGGCTATCTATACTTTTGTTGCTGTAGATGAAACTGGACGACCAGTAAAGATTCCTGAATTAGTACCAGAAACAGATCTTGAAAAACAACGTTTTGATGCTGCACTAAGACGTAAACAATTAAGTCTTGTTTTAGCTGGTAAAATGAAACCTGCGGATGCTACTGAATTAAAGGCGTTATTTGAGTAATAGGTTCTAAATCAAGTTTAGAACCACTTTCTTTGGTTCAATCATATTAAACCTTTTTTAAAACCCTTGGTCTTATCATTAACCAAATGTATTAATGATGAGATTAATTGTTTATACCTTAGTATTTGTTTTTACACTTAGTTTTAGTTCTTGTGCAAGACATGTTGTTGTAGCACAACCTACAACAGTAACAGTAGTTAAAAAATTACCTAGACAATATAAAGTTGTTAGAGTAAGAGGAAAACGTTATTACTTCTTTAATGGTAGACATTATAGAAAAACAAGAAATGGCTATGTGGTTGTAAAGCTTTAATTCTTAGCTAACCAATATTCAGGATTAAGCTTTTGGTTATTTTTAAATAATCTGAAGTCAAGTAAACTTTCACCAGTTACTTTGCTGGTAAATACTTTACCTATTATCTGTCCTGTGGAAATTTTATCACCTGGCTTTACAAAAACTTTAGAAAGATTATAATAGATTGTAACATAATTACCATGGCGAACCATAATACCTGGATTAGCATTTTTCACTATAATAATTCTTGAAACCTCCCCATTAAAAACAGCTTTTACATCTGCATCATTAGTGGTAGCAATTTTAATACCAGAATTATTTACCTCAACGGTATTGTCCGTTAGAGATCTTGTTTTACCGAACTTTCCTTTAATTACACCTCTCTCAACAGGCCAACCTAACCTGCCTTTATTAGCTTCAAAGTTTGAAGCAAGTTTTTTAGCCTCAGGTGTTAAAACAAACTTCCCTGTAGATGTTTTTTTACCTGCTTTTTCATTAGAAGCTGCGATAGCTTCTCTGATTAATCTATTAATTTCTTCATCTAGTCGGTCTGCTTCTTGTCTCTTCTTCTTAATCTGAGCTGTATACTTACTCAAGTCAGCTTTAATAGTAGCCATTAATTCTTCGCGCTCTTTAAGTTCGCTTTCAAGCTCTCGTTTAGCTATTCTATTTTCTTTTATTAGCTTATCCTTATCTGCTTTTTGTTTAGACAATTGAAGGTTTAATTCTTGGAGTTCCTTTGTCTTCTTTTTTATGTTTTCTCCTTGTTCTTTTTGGTAATCAGCATATTGCCTAATGTATTGTAATCGCTTATAAGCTTGTCTAAAATTACTAGACGACAATAAGAACATTACTTTACTTTGCTCTGACTTACTCTTGTAAGACTTTACAATCATTGCAGCATAATCATCTTTTAATTCTTGTAATTGCGCTCTTAGACTTGTTATTTCTTGCTGATTTACACTAATTTCTCTTGTAAGCAAGTTAGCTTGCTCATTAGTAATTCTAATAAGATTTTGTCTTCGCTGAACCTTGTAGTTAAGGTCTTCTATAAGTGTAATTTCAGATTTTTCTTCTTTCTTTTTACCTAAAAGAAAAGCTTGAAATTGTTTTATTTCTTTAAGTATTTGCTGACGTTGTGCTTCTAGCTTCTTTTGTTTATCACTTTGCGCCACTAAAGACATTGATGAAAGCAAAAAACCAAGTAGGAAAATCGTATAAAATTGTTTTTTCATTTAATCTACTTAATAACTATTTCTTTATATCCTGTAGGTATGTTAAATGGAAACCTAACATCTTCATTAAGCTTCAGAGATTTAAATTCCATAGTAATTTTAACCTCATCAGAATCTTCTACTGCAATTATTCTAATATCCTTTGGGAGTACTTCTTTATTAACCTCTTGATAGGATTTATAATCCACCTGAAGAACACGCTTTTTTAATTGCTGAAACATTTTTAAGCTATCCATTTTAAAATGCGACGGATTTATTAAATAAAACAGCTCTAAAAGTGTGTTTTGATTTTTTGGCTGTAACGCATAAGAATTCTCGTTTACTGAAACCTTATGTGGCTCATCCTTTAAATCAAAGATAGCTTGTCCCAATAATATATTCTGAACTTTATTAAAATCTAAATCTACTCCAACAAAATCACTTAGCAGTTTGTAATCTCCATCAAAGTATTCGTTATCTAGTTTGTTATAAAATCGCACTTTATCTGGTGTAATCATCATACGAGCTAAACCCAGTTTAGCACTTAACCAAATGACTTTGTCCTTTTCGATTCTAAGATTAAAAGTTGAACCTTGTTCTTTTTGATTTTGTATGATATCAATTTTTACTTTCCCTTGAAGTGTCTTGAAATCAGCATCGTTCTTTTGATGCTGTTTTATTACTTGCTTTGCAGAAAGTTTCTCACTTGCTTCACCTGAAGCTATGACACTTTTAGAGGATTTGCAATTTGCAGCAAATAATAGCATAGCTACAGCAAATACAATTTTAAGGGTTTGTTGTTTTATGTTTTTTAATTCAGTCATTCTTAAATGAGATTCTTGCTTTCGTAAGAATTTTATTGTTGTGCTTTTAACTCTCGTGCTTTTTTAGCAAACGCTTCAGACTTACTATTATTATTGAGACCTTTGTGAGCGATACTTAATTCTGAATAAAAATCGGATTCCATTTTTGGGTTTTCAATTAAGTAATCCAATCCCATTTCTAAATTATCTATAGCTTTCTTAAAATTGCCTAGTTTATTGTTTGCTACTGCATTTACTAAATATAAAATAGGCTGTGCAGGATACAACTCCAATGCTTCTTCACTATCCTTAATGACTGCATTATAATCTTGAAGATCTATTTGCAAAAGCAACACATCTTTTATGAGCTTAAAATCATTTGGATCTTGTTTTAGAGCTTCCTTAAAATTAGCTAATGCCTTTTCTTTATCTCCCGATTTTAAATAATATTGACCTAAATCACTGTGTGTTTGCGCATCTTTATTATCATCTATCAACGCTGTAATTTCAATTAAATCCGATTCATATTCTGGGTTATTGGCAACAAAACCCACAAAATCTTTTAGAACTTTTGCCTTAGCATCTGCATTAATCTCTGGACTAGTTAAAGCTATTTTTACAGAGTTTATAGCATCTTCCACTTTGCCATCTTGCAAATAGAATTTATACAATGCCAAATGCACAAATTTTGAGTCTGGTTTAACCTTCAACAGATTCTGTGCTGCTTTGTAGGCCTTTTTTCTGTCTCCAGTTTGGCTGTATCTGTAAATGAGTTTAAGGTGGTTTTCTTCGTTGTTTGGATTGTTGGCTACACGTTGTTCCAGATTTTCAATTCGGTCATCTGCATTGCCTGTAATGTTGTAAATTTCATTACGCATGGCATCTCTTGCCTCACTAACTCCTAGTTCTTCATCTAACTCATCCAAAAGGTTGAGTGCTTGCTTATAGCGCTTTTCTCTAATATATAAACTTGCTAAATCCTCTTTGTAATCTGGATGATACTTTACCAGCTGTTTGATAGTTTTTATGGCATTATCTATATCATCTTGCTGAAAATACACGTCGTACAACTCGTCTAAAAACCACTCGTTATCGGGTTGCATGCTTATGGCTTTTTTTAGATTATCTTCTGCTGCACCAAAGTTTTTAAGCTTATTGTAGTTTTTACCTAGCTCAAAATAAATGACAGGCTTTTTAGAATCTAGATTAAGGCATTTATGAAGTGCTTCAACAGCTCTCTCATAATTCTCGATGCCCTTTTGTTTTAAGGCTTCAAAAAAGTGTTCCTGAAATTCGTCTTCAACATTACCTAAATCATCATCTGGTCGTTTATTGAAATCGACTTGGGCCATAGCAAAGCTTGGTACTAAAAATAGTACTAGTAGAAGTTTTGTTATGTGTTGTTTTAATTTCATATTAGATTCTTCGCTAACGCTCTGAATGACATATTAGTTTCAAAAGTTGTTCCAAACTTGTGTTTGGCTATG
>JASBSE010000102.1 GCA_030149115.1 Winogradskyella sp.
ATACTATTTCCACGATAATCCCACTGACACATCAGTGATTTTGGTGCTCTATGTACTATTGTTGTTCTCATTAGCGGTACAAATATGAAATAATTATGACGTAAAATCAAAATTCAAGTCCAAATTAGATTAAATCTGGATAACCAATAGACTAAACAATTAACTAAGTTTTAAATTTATAGTTATTATCTTTATACAAAAGAATAATTATGTTATCAAAATCAATAGAAACTGCTTTAAATAAGCAGATACGTATAGAAGCCGAATCGTCTCAAGTATATTTAGCAATGGCTGTTTGGGCCGAAGTAAAAGGCCTTGAAGGCATCTCTAATTTTATGTACGACCAGTCTGATGAAGAACGTGAGCATATGCTAAAATTGGTAAAGTTTGTTAATGAGCGTGGTGGTCATGCACACATTTCTGAACTGAATGCGCCCAACGTTACCTTCAACTCGTTTCAGGAAATGTTTAAGAAACTTTTAGAGCACGAAGTTTTTGTGTCCGAAAGTATTAATGAACTTGTTCATATATCGCTCCAGGAAAAAGACTATGCTACGCACAACTTTTTACAGTGGTACGTTGCTGAACAAATAGAAGAAGAAGCTGTTGCCAGAACAATACTAGATAAAATAAATATGATTGGAGATGATAAAGGCGGACTTTATTTATTTGACAGAGATATACAACAACTAACCGTAAGCTCTGCCGCTCAGACACCTGGAGCTGGCATCTAATTGTTAAAATTTATTTAGAATAAATTAAAATAATTATTTTTGCGCATTGATTTATACATCAGTATGGGCAAAAAGAAGAAAGACAAAAAGCTTAAAAAGGAACGTATTAAAGTTCTCGAAACTTCCGGTCATGATGCTCTAGGCAAAGTAAAGTCTAAGTGTTGTAAGAAATACAAAAAAGCAGAGCACAAACGCTGTAAAAAGTGCCCGTGTTTTGATCTTCTAAAAAAAGTAGCTTAAAAAAACTTCCCGTTGTAATGTTTAAGTGTGTATGTAGACTTACAAACACATGAAATATACATTTAAGGAATTCTCTACAGGCGCGATTTTTAATATTGGTAACTCTGACATCCTACAACCGCTAAAAACAGCCCAACAAATTAATCTCTATACTTTTATTTGGGCAAACTCCCATCCTGTAGAACTTGTTATTGATAGTGTACCCATTACGCTACCTCCAAACCATATTTTAGCACTTACGCCAATACAGTACATACAGTATATTGGTGGTAACGATGCGATTTTATATCAATTTAACAGAGAGTTTTACTGTATAAAAGACCATGATCACGAAGTGAGCTGTGCTGGAATGTTATTTTTTGGGAATATTAATATTCCAATAATTAGTCTTGATGAAAAAGAACAGCAAAAATACAAAACACTTCATGAGGTTTTTATTGATGAGCTAGAAACAAAAGACAATATACAAGCCGAAATGCTTAGAATGTTAATGGGTAGATTTATTATAAAAAGTACAAGATTACTTAAAGCAAAAGAGGGCATTATTGAAACTCCAAAAAGTTCTAAAATAGATTTACTTAGAGCTTTCAATGTCTTAGTGGAGCAGCATTTTAAAGAGGAACACAGTGTGGCTTTCTATGCTGCAAAGCTTTTTAAGTCTCCCAAAACTCTTTCTAATAATTT
This sequence comes from Winogradskyella sp., assembly GCA_030149115.1. Lineage (GTDB taxonomy): Bacteria > Bacteroidota > Bacteroidia > Flavobacteriales > Flavobacteriaceae > Winogradskyella. The sequence continues at coordinate 1,659 of JASBSE010000102.1, forward strand.
TGCAAAACTCAACCATAGCCCACTTCAAATTATACATGAACGTATTATTTTAGAGACTAAACGCCTTCTCACCTACACTGACAAATCTGCCAAGGAAATTGCTTACGAAGTTGGCTTTGAAGACGCTTCGCACCTTAGCCGATTATTCAAAAAGCACACATCTCAATCTCCATCTGAATTCAAAAAATCACTCAAATCTATTGCTTAGGAAATATTGACAAGGCAATGGGCAAATTCTTCATTCTACTTCCTCTCTGCTAACCTCATCTTTGTATTATAATTTTAAACACACAAAAGATGAAACATTCAAACAAATCTATATTCAATATTATAGAAATATTTAGAAAAAGTCCTAAACGAGTTACAAACATAATGCTGTCAAATACACATTGTGAGCATGAGCAGTTACACGATTATTACTGTGATGCTGAAAACCGCACATTAACCCTTAAGGAAATAATGACAAGCATAAGGGAAGTATTTTCATTCTATTACTTCCCTTTCTACTGCAACTTTGTACCATCAAAAAACAAATAATAATCGCTGAGATTATTCAGCATAAAAATTAAAAATTATGAACACATTTAATGTACCAACAAGAGAAAATGTAAGCACTAACAATCAAGCAATTTTTGACAACCTTAAAAAAGGTTTAGGATTTGTACCTAACCTGTTTGCAACTTTTGCTCATAGTGACACTGCCTTAGAGAATTACCTAAATTTTTCTAACGCAAAAACATCTTTGTCTGCCAAAGAAAGAGAAGTTGTAAACCTTGCTGTCAGTCAAGTAAATAATTGTATTTATTGTTTATCTGCACATACTGCAATTGGAAAAATGAACGGTTTTACAGACGAACAAATTTTAGAATTAAGAGCTGGTTATTCTTCCGTGAATAACAAACTAAATGCATTGGCAAAATTAGCTAAAAATATTACCGAAAATAGAGGACGTACTGATTCAGAAGTTATAGAAGACTTCTTTAGCGCAGGTTATACCAAAGCTAATTTGATAGACACTATTTCTTTAGTTGGAGATAAAACCATATCTAATTATGTACACAGCACTACGCAAGTACCTGTTGATTTTCCAGAGGCTCAGCCATTAGTCACTGAAACTGTGTAAAAAGAAAATTTAAAAACATGTCTTTTATAGCGCGACTTTAATAAAGTCGCGCTATTTTTTTAATAGTCACACACTGTTTAATTATTATTTTTATTGATATTTACTATAATAAATAATATTATTATCAATAGTCACACTACATTTATATTAAAACATTACTTATTAGTTATAGATTTCTTTTTTATTTGTTAATAAGATACTTTATAAATATGATAGCATCAGACCAATGGGTAACCTACATGTGTGTTTTATTAGCAGTATATGCTTTGGTTATTCTCTATTTTGTAATACGTGGAGCGAGAAAAAACACAGACATTAAAGATTATGCTGTTGGTAATTTAGGCTTTCCGGCATGGGTAGTTGGCTTGTCTTTAGCAGCTTCTATGACAAGTGCAGCAACATTTATAATCAATCCTGGTTTTATAGCCCTATATGGCTTTTCTGGAATTATTTCTTTTGCACTAGTATTACCAATTGCTGCTTTTATTTCGCTTATTGTATTTACTAAAGGTTTTGTAAAACAAGGAAATGCAGTAAAGGCAACCACCATGGCACAATGGATTGGTAAACGGTATAACAGTAAAAACTACGCTTTTTTCTTTGGAATTATAGCCATGCTTTTAATCACTTTTATTGTCCTTATCAATGTAGGATTAACACAAGTTATTTCTAAAGCATTAAACGCAGATTCTTTTTATGTTTTGCTTTCCATCACAGTTTTTGTGTTTGGTTATATGATGTTTGGTGGAGCTAATTCTATGGTTTATACAAATACCATTCAGGCTATAATTATGTTTATTGTCGCTTTGATTTTAATAGGGTCTGGCTGGGAGTTCTTTTCAGGAGGTATAAGTGGCATGGTAGAAAAACTCAACTCCATTGATCCTAACTTAACCAAACCAACTAATGAAAGTAGCTTTCTTTTTAGAGATTATTTTGAAATCATTGTCACACAAATCGTCATCGGTGTTGCTATCGTTTGTCAACCTCATATTATAACTAAATCGCTTTTATTGAAAGATTCTAGCAAGATAAACACCTATTTAGCTAGTGGAATTATCTTTATGATTGTATTCTTTTTGGTAGTAGTTGTTGGGCTTTATGCTAGAATCAGTTTCCCAGATTTTATGGTAAACGGTACAAAACTCAAAATGGATGAAATTATTCCAACCTATGTGGTTACCAAGTTTTCGGTTGGTGTAGGTTTAATAATTGTTGTTGGCTTAATTTCAGCAGGACTTTCAACTTTAGAAAGTTTAATTCAATCATTGTCCATTACTATTACTTCAGATATTATTGATCCTATTTCAAAAAATAAATTAGGAAACAAAACTATAATGGTAAATAAACTAGTCATTATAGGTCTAGCAGTTGTGAGTTTTGTTTTAAGTTGGCAACAAATTAAGTCGCCAGACGTAAGTGTTGCTATTTTTGCGCAGAATGGTGTTTACGCTTATTTTGCCGCCGCCTTTGTACCTGTATTATTTGGCACATTCTTAAAAAACGTAAGCACGCGCTCTGTATTTATTGCTAGTATTACAGCGATTGTCGTACACTTCGGCATTTACTACGGAAGACTAACACCATACATGCAAGAACCTGTAAACAATCCAGGAGTATCTGCTGCTATCGGAATTGTTTCTTCATTAATTATAGGATTCGTATTTTACAAACTAGATTTAAACAAACAACGTGAATACGCTAGACTGGACAGCTAAATGGGCAGATTACACGCCAAATAAAATTGCACTTACCTCTTACGATAGTGGTGAGCAGTATTCCTTTAGTGATTTAGATAGTTATGCTAATCGTTTAGCAGAAAAGTTTAAAAGAATAGGGCTACAAGAAGGAGATAGAGTCGCCATTTTAGCAGAGCATGGTTTAGAATATATTGTGTTATTTGTAGCTTGTCAGCGTCTTGGAATTATTCTAGTGCCTTTGAATTATAGGTTTCCTGTTAACGAAATTCAGAAGCTGATTTTAGACTGTACTCCTACGCTTTTTATTTATAGTAATAATCATTTTGAAAAATTTGAAGAGCTTAATATTACAAGCAACCACATCTTCAATATTAAAGATGTAAGACATTTTTATCTTGATAACACTATAAATGTTGAACCTAGAACATACAAAATAAAGGAAAGTAGTCCGTTATTTATATTCTATACTTCTGGTACAACAGGTAGACCAAAAGGTGTCATCTACACCAATAAAATGCTGTTTTGGAATAGTCTGAATACGTCCATGCAATTGGGAATTACGTTTAGAGATTCTACCATAAACACGCTTCCACCCTATCATACTTCAGGTTGGAATGTATTTTTAACACCTTTGTTGCATAAAGGAGCACATATTGGCATTTTAGAAAAGTTTGATTCTAAGAAGGTACTTAAACTTCTAGAAGCCAATAAGACAACGCTTTTTATGGCATTACCAACTATGTTGCTAATGATGCAGAAAGACCCAAGTTTTAAAACCATTAGCTTAAAAAAATTACGATACATAATCTCAGGAGGCGAAAAAGTCCCGCCAGAATTAGTTTCGCACTGGAAAACAGAAAAGAACATTTACATAAGGCCAGGTTATGGCCTCACAGAAGCAGGTCCAAGTATTACTTCACTCCATCATAAAATGGCGCAATTAAAACCTAACTCCATAGGGAAACCTAACTTTTATCTAGAAACTAAAATTGTAGATAAAAACGGGAAAGTTGTAAAAAACAACACGATTGGAGAGCTCTGTATTAAAGGCAACATTGTAACACCTGGTTATTGGAACAATTCAGTAAAAACAAACAACAATATAAAGAGAGGATGGCTGTTTACAGGTGATTTTGCCTACAGAGATAATGAAGGCTATCTTTATATAAAAGGTCGCAAAAATGATATGTATATCTCGGGTGGGGAAAACATTTACCCTCAAGAAATTGAAACACACCTAGAAACTCTAGATGGTATTAAAAAAGCTGTTGTATTGAGTGTAAAAGACGAAAAATGGGGAGAATGTGGCATTGCTTTTGTAACCTCTACAGATAAATTGTTAACAGCTCAAGATGTTAGAGTACTTTTAAAAGACAGATTAGTGGCTTATAAACACCCAAAATATATCTTTTTCTTAGACGAAATTCCATTAACGAGTATTGGTAAAGTCTCTAGAAAAAAATTATTGAAATATTTCAATTCAGTAAAAACTTAAACAAATGAAACAACTAAAATTAGTTCTATTATTCATACTAATTAGCACTTCAATTTTTTCACAGCAAGAAACAAAACCCATGAAAGAAGTCCTTTCAGAATATAAATTCAAGATAAAAAATATAGCCTTAGATAGCTTAAACATAAGCTATATTCAGGAAGGTAAAGGTGATACAACACTTTTATTTTTGCATGGATTAAGTAGTAATTCTGATGCATGGTCTAAAAATATTGAAGCCTTAAGTAAAAACTATACTTGTATTGCTTTAGATTTACCTGGATATGGTAAGTCCTCAAAACCAAAAGGAGACTACACACCTACTTTTTTTGCTGATGTTACTTACCAATTTCTGCAAAAATTAAAATTGAAAAACGTTGTTTTAGTGGGTCACTCCATGGGCGGACAAGCCAGTATAAAACTTGCAACTACCCACCCAAATGTTATTGATAAACTCATTTTGGTAGCACCTGCTGGATTGGAGAAGTTCACTAAAACAGAAGGAGATATGATAAAAAATATCTACACTGCAGATATGGTGAAACATACTACAGATGAACAGATAAGAAAAAACTATGCTCTAAATTTTTATAAGCAACCAGAAGATGTTTCTAAAATGATTGAAGACAGAATAAAGATAAAGTCCTCTTCTGATTTTGATGCACATTGCGAAGCCATTGTAAAAAGTGTTTCTGGAATGATTGACGATCCTGTTTTTGAATACTTAAAAGATATCAGCCAAAAGACATTAGTCCTCTTTGGAAAAAACGATATGCTTATTCCAAATCGTTACTTTCATCCAACTTTATCTGTGGAAAAAGTTGGCGAAATTGCGGAAGAACAAATCAAATTGGCAACTGTAAAATATATTGATGAATCTGGTCATTTTGTTCAATTTGAAAAACCTGAAGACGTTAATTTATTAATTAGAGAATTTGTAGAAGAGGATTAATTATTAATCATATAGCGAAAATGATAATGAGATGTTCCATGTTACCATTGAAAAACAATAAATATTAACACATGAAACAAAAACTCAAAAAATTTACAGAGTTTAGCAAAACCATACTACCTCATGAGGCTAATTATCTTAAATCCGTAATTCAGTTTACTGACGACGAAAAACTTAAAATTATAAATCTTTTAATCTCTAATGCCTTGTCTAAGCTAGAATTTAAAGATTTTGATACCGCAATAAACAAAAGAAAGTATTCTTACATTAAGGACTGGGTAGAAAAAAAACTAGCCAATATAGATGTAGATGCTACCATAGACTGGTTAATTACACTAAAAAAGAAAATACTCACAGACGCTATTACCTCAACTGAGGAACTAGAGTTTCTTCAGTATATCATACAGTATAAAACTGTTGAATATAATTTTCAAAGTCTTTACGGACTTGCAAAAGAATACAAGTCCTATTTATTGGTAAGAATGCGTTATAAAGACCATGAGATAATCGCAGATTTTTTGAACAATTACGAATCAGCCTATATAAAATCTATCTCTATTCATGAAAAACTTTATGCCGCAACAACAGAAATCACAAATCAATACACATTAAACAACAATGAGACCAAGCATTTAGAATCTTGGCTTTTTGAGGTCTTTAACAATGATAAACTTGATGGAAAAAACAGGTATCAAGCCTTTGTCTTATTGGCTTTTATGTACACTAACTATAACGAAAATAACAAGCTAAAATCTTTGTTCGATCAGATAGATGTTCATTTTAGTAAAGGTGAAATGTATTCTAGACGTCTACTCTCAAATTATTATGCCAGTAGAGTATTACTACATTCAAAACAAAATGAATTTAAGGAAGCAGAATATTACGGATACCTATCTATTCGCCAAAATAATAATGACACTCTGATGTATGTAAACAATTTGGCAGCTATTTTACTTCGTAATGGCGATCCAAAACAAGCTTTTACGCTTTTTGAAAACTATAAAGACTTGTATAGAGATGTCCACAATTACCACCAAAAAATTGGTTTTTGTTCGTATTTAATCAGGATTCATGCTGAATTAGGTAAAGCAGAACTCGCAGAAGCCACTGCTAAAACCTTTTTGAAAAAATATAAAAATGAAGTACTTCAACATCGTTGGCATCATTTTTTTACATCTTATATTAATATTTTAATTGCCGAGGAAAAGTATGATGAAGTCTTAAAATTGTCTTCAAAATTCAACCTTATTGAAAGAGAAAAAGAACGTTCAAGAAAAATAAACTATGTGCCAAATGTTTCATGGAGTATTTCGCTTTCAAGATACATGGAAGGCAAAATAAATTCAGATCGTTTGCTCGATGAAATTAAAGAACCATTAAAGTATATTCAACCTACTTTAAACCAAAAACAATTGATGTTTAAGGTTATAGATAAGCTATCTAACAACCTTCCTGAAGCGTTTTTAAAGCTAAAGTCACACATCTAAAAATATTATTTAAACACCTATAAAACAGTTGTTTAAATGAATTTTGTTTTTAAATAAATAGAAAAAGTCACATTTTAATACTCACTTTTTTAAGCGCACATGTTTACGATTTCATAATAGATTGCAGTAAAATGTAACTAAACAACTAATCTATAATCATGAAAAAATTATTACTATTACTAACCTTTATTGGCTCTCTATTGGCTGGTGCTCAAAACACCGGAAAAATAGAAGGGAAAATAACTCTTGAAGATGGCATGCCTTTATCTGGTGCCACTGTTTACATTAAATCTTTAGACAAAGGAACTGTAACTGATTTTGATGGAAAATATACCATTGATGATGTTACTGCAGGTACTTATGATATTTCCTTTTCTTATGTTGGATTTGAAACTATAACTCAAAGTGTAACAGTTACTGCAGGACAAACCACAACAACTAACGTTTCTTTAAAAGAATCGGACAGTATGCTCAATGAAGTTATTATCACTTCGAGCAAGCAACCACAAAAAATAACAGACGTACCAGCATCTGTAAGTGTTATTAGAGCAAAAGATATACAAGAGTTTCCTAGTTTTAATATTGGTGAACTTGCAGCAAGACAAAAAGGTGTAGACTTTGTTCGTACTGGTGTATTAGGAACTGGTATAAACATCAGAGGTTTTAACTCTGCTTTTAATTCTAAAAACCTTCAAATAACAGATGATCGTGTGTCTATGTTAATTGCAACAGGATTACCTTACGGCTCTTTTTCAACTGTAACCAAAGATGATATAGAACGTGTTGAAATCCTTTTAGGCCCTAACGGAACACTTTACGGACCAAATGCGCACAATGGTTTAGTAAGTACTATTACCAAAAACCCTAGAACATCTGAAGGAACAACATTAGTGTTTGGTGGTGGTAGCCAAAATGTAATTACTGGACGTTTACGTCATGCACAAGTTATAAACGATAGACTATCTTATAAAGTTCACTTTGAAAGAACAGCTGGTAGAGAATTCCAATATGTAGATTCTGTTTATGTTGGTACAACAGCTTATACAGAAAAGAACTTAGATCGTGATTTTGATGCTTTAAAGTATGGAGGCGCAGTTCATTATAAAACAGGTAAAAGTTCTGAGTTAATTGGTTACTATGGACATAGTAATAATACTAACTTGGCGGTTACAAATGCAGGTAGAAACCAAATT
>JASBSE010000251.1 GCA_030149115.1 Winogradskyella sp.
CTTGGCCAAAATATTACAGCACTTGAAGTTGATGGTGTTTTTGATGATTGCCAAGATATGGTTAAAACTGCATTTTTAGATGAAGACTTAAAAACAGCCAGAACATTGACCTCAGCAAACTCCATAAATATTGCAAGATGGCTACCTCAAATGTTTTACTATTTCTTTGCATACAAAACATTAAAACAAAAGGACAAAAAACTGATTTTCTCGGTACCAAGTGGTAATTATGGGAATATTTGTGCTGGCATGATGGCACAAAAATTAGGCTTACCTATTCATCATTTTGTTACAGGAACCAATGCCAATAATATAGTACCTCAATATTTAAAAACTGGAGAATACAAGACAAAACCATCGATCGCAACCATATCAAATGCTATGGACGTTGGTGCACCAAGTAATTTTATAAGGATTGAAGCACTTCACGACAACAATTTTGCACAATTGCAAGCAAATCTTTCTGGCTATAGCTACACAGATTCTGAAACTGTTGACTCCATAAACTTTTTAAAAACACAGCATAATTACATAGCTGATCCTCATGGAGCTATTGGTTATTTAGCACTTAGAAAATATCTTGAAAATAAAACCGGTTTACAAGGTGTCTTTTTAGAAACAGCACATCCAATAAAATTCTTACCTGTAATGCCGAAATCAATTGCAGATTCAATGGAAATTCCACAACAGATTAAATCTATACTGAATAAAAAAAAGAAAAGTATTCTTGTATCTGATTATCAGGAATTAAAAGAATTTCTACTAAAAAGATAATTTAAACCATATAAAATTCAAGATTTCATAAAATTTAATTAAAAACAGAATGTTTTTAACCTTCATATTTATTTAATTTATAGCTTAGCACTATGAATTTATTAAAAAATAAAAATAGGGAAATTCAACCCACACGCTCAATACTTCGTGAGCGACGTCGCTAATGCTAAAAAATCAAGCTAGTTAGTTATACATTTTTATTTTTTTACAATATTGAAAAACCTTTTACACATACCACTTTTAAAACATTCAGCTACTATTTTTAATAGTCTTGTTTTGGTTTACCGACGTTTTTACCGTCGCCCGTAAGGGTATGTTCTTTTATTTAGGAATTAGGTGCGTCCATTTCCACTTTCAATCATATTATTTTCAATTTAAAATTTAAAAAACACAACAATGAATATTGTTATTGCTAATAAATCGCATAGTGTTTATGCAGAAACTATTTGTGAAACTATTGCCGAAGCTGCAAAAGTTAGAGGTACAGGTATTGCAAAACGAAAGCCAGAATATATCATTACCAAAATGGAAAATGGTAATGCTGTCATTGCTTTAGATGGTGATAAATTTGCAGGTTTTTGTTATATCGAAAAATGGAGTCATGGAAAATTTGTGGCCAATTCTGGATTAATTGTACATCCTGACTACAGAAATATAGGATTAGCTAAACAAATCAAGCTTAAGATTTTTGAACATTCTCGCACTAAGTTCCCAGATGCAAAAGTGTTTAGTATTACCACAGGTTTAGCGGTAATGAAAATGAATAGTGAATTAGGCTACAAACCCGTAACATTTTCTGAGTTAACTGACGACCAAACCTTTTGGGATGGCTGTCAAACCTGTAAAAACTATGACGTTTTACAACGCACTGAACAAAAAATGTGTCTTTGTACAGGTATGCTATACGACCCTTCAAAGGAAGAGAAAAAAGGTCACGAGCATAAATTTGACAAAAAAGTATGGACACGACTAAAAAATATTAAACAAACTAGATTTCTAAAAAAAGAGAAAAATGAAAAATAAAGGCAAATTAGTTATTGCTTATAGTGGCGGACTAGATACTTCATATTGCGCTGTGAGTCTTTCAAAAGCTGGATATGACGTACATGCCGTTAGTGTGAATACTGGTGGATTTACAAAAGAAGAAATCAGTAAAATAGAATCAAACTCCTATAAAATGGGTGTTTCAACTTATAAAAATATAGATGCAGTTGCTTCTTATTACAATAAAGTGATTAAGTATTTAATTTTTGGTAATGTTCTAAAAAACAACACCTATCCTTTATCTGTAAGTGCAGAGCGTATTATTCAAGCAATCGAAATTATTGAATATGCCAAAAGTATAGATGCAAAATACATTGCTCATGGTAGTACTGGTGCTGGCAATGATCAAGTGCGCTTTGATATGATTTTTCAAACTTTAGCACCAGAAATCGAAATTATCACACCAATTAGAGATCAAAAATTAACCAGACAGGAAGAAATCGATTATCTAAAAGAAAATGGTATTAACATGTCTTGGGAAAAAGCAAAATACTCTGTAAACAAAGGGCTTTGGGGAACAAGTGTTGGCGGATCAGAAACATTGACTTCGGACAAACCATTACCAAGTGAAGCCTATCCTTCACAATTAAAACATTCAGACCCAGAAAAAGTCTCGTTAACTTTTTTAAAAGGTGAATTGGTTGCTGTAAACGGAATCGAAAACAGTCCAGAAGTCAATATTGAAGTCTTAAATACTTTAGCATCAGCCTATGCTATTGGACGTGACATTCATGTTGGTGATACCATTGTAGGTATTAAAGGTCGTGTTGGTTTTGAAGCAGCAGCTGCTCTAATCATTATTAAAGCACACCATTTATTAGAAAAACATACGTTGACCAAATGGCAATTACAACATAAAGATTATTTGTCGAATTTCTATGGAATGCATTTGCACGAAGGACAATATTTAGATCCTGTAATGCGAAACATGGAAGCCTTTTTAGAAAACAGTCAAGATAAAGTTTCTGGTGATGTCGTAGTTACTTTAAAACCATACCATTTCACATTAGATGGTATTTCTTCAAAACATGATTTAATGAGTGCGAAATTTGGAAGTTACGGTGAAGAAAACAAAGGTTGGACTGCCGAAGAAGCTAAAGGATTTATCAAAATCTTTGGTAATCAAAATAAAATCTATCAACAAGTAAATCAAGATTCATGATTAAAGCAGGAATAATTGGTGGCGCAGGATACACAGCTGGCGAATTGATTAGAATATTAATCAATCATCCTGAAGTTAAGATAGATTTTGTGTACAGCACATCCAATGCAGGTAATGCAATTGGTAAAGTGCATCAAGATTTAATTGGTGAGGATGTATCGTTTTCAAATGAAATCAATCCTGAAGTTGATGTGTTATTTTTGTGTTTAGGTCACGGAAATTCAAAAGCATTTTTAACTGATAACGAATTTTCAACCGAAACCAAAATAATTGATTTAAGCAACGATTTTAGACTTGAAAACGATAAAATTTTCAATGGTAAAACATTCGTTTATGGTCTGCCTGAATTAAATAAATCAGAGATAAAAACAGCAAAATATATTGCGAATCCTGGTTGTTTTGCGACAGCTATACAATTGGCATTATTGCCATTAGCGAATGCAAAATTATTACTTGAAGATGTACACGTAAATGCGGTTACGGGCGCTACAGGTGCAGGAACTTCGCTTTCTGCAACAACACATTTTACATGGCGCGACAACAATTTTTCATATTACAAACCTTTCACTCATCAGCACTTGGGCGAAATCAATCAATCGGTAAAGTTTCTTCAAAACAACTTTAATTCAGATATTAATTTTATGCCAAATCGCGGTAATTTTTCTCGTGGCATTTTCGCAACGCTTTACACAAAATTTAAAGGTAGTTTAGAAGATGCTAAACATTTGTTTAATGACTATTATAAAGACGCAAAATTCACTTTGATTTCAGATGAAGATATTCATTTAAAACAAGTAGTCAATACCAATAATTGCATACTTCATTTACATAAACACGAAGATAAATTATTGGTTACAAGCATTATTGATAATTTACTAAAAGGCGCGTCAGGACAAGCCGTTCAAAACATGAATTTAATGTTTGGTTTTGAAGAAACAGCTGGTTTAAAATTAAAAGC
>JASBSE010000105.1 GCA_030149115.1 Winogradskyella sp.
ATTTAAACCTCAATTATTTTGGTCGTAAAACTGAAACAGCAAAAACCATCCATACAGGAACTATTCAGTTGAAGGCTTATTTCTAATTCTATTTGTGTAAAAGTATTAAAAGCAGTATACTCCTCACATAACATCAAGAACTACTAATGAAGGATTTTGTAATAATAGGTGCTGCTCAAGCAGGATTATCTATGGCTTATCATTTAAAGAAAAACGATAAGGATTTTTTAATCATTGATAAGGAAAATGAAATTGGAGCATCTTGGCTTAGTCGCTGGAATTCTTTAAAATTATTTACTCCAACTGAGTTCAATCATCTTGAAGGTATGCCTTTTCCTGCGCCAAAAGGACATTATCCAGATAAGTATGAAGTGGCCAACTATTTTAAGGCTTATGCAGCGAAATTTGATTTTCCTGTTCAGTTAAATACATTGGCAGAAAGTATTGAAAAATCAGATGATGGCTTTGTTGTAAAAACAAGTAAAGGAGATTTAAAATGTAGAGAAGTTATAATAGCCACAGGACCTTTTCATATACCGTATACACCAAAATTTCATAATAACGTATCTGAGGATATTTTTCAAATTCATAGTAATTATTACAAGAATCCAGATCAACTTCAGGATGGTGAAACCTTAGTCGTTGGTGGAGGCGATAGTGGATTTCAAATTTTAGATGAAATTTCAAAAAACACAGAAAACACTACCTATTTTTCTGGGAATACAGATATAAGAACGTTGCCTCAAGAAATTCTAGGTAAAACACTTTGGTGGTGGTTTACCATAACAGGTTTTTTAAGTTTTAGTAAAGATTCTTGGATTGGTAAAAAGATTAGTAATTCTAAACAACCGATTATTGGTACAGATGTAAAATCTATTATAAAGCGTGATAATGTTGTGCCTGTTGGCTATACTATCAATGCTGAAGGTAATACGATAAAGACCATTAAAAAGGAGTTAGACGATATTAAAAACATTATTTGGGCGACAGGTTATAAACCAAATTTTAAATGGATAACTAATATTGAACTGACTAAAGATGGCTATCCAAAACATCATAGAGGTATTAGTACTACAAAAGGACTTTATTTTATTGGCTTACCTTGGTTGCACACACGTGGATCTGCTACCTTGGGTGGCATTAAAAAAGACGCAAAATATTTGGCGCAGAAAATAGTGTAATAAAAAAGCCCTAAACTTTAATATTTCGGGCTTTTTGTATTTTGAGAATGTGTTAGAATTATTTCATCTTCATCAACCATTCTTTAACATCAACTTCTTTTTTGATGATATCTCTTAATTCTTCAACCTTAACACGCTTTTGTTCCATAGTATCTCTATGGCGAATAGTTACCGTATTGTCTTCTAAACTTTCGCCATCTACCGTAATACAAAATGGTGTACCAGCTGCATCTTGTCTTCTGTAACGTCTACCTACAGCGTCTTTTTCATCATATACCACATTGAAATCCCATTTAAGATCGTCAACAATGTCTTTTGCCATTTTGGTTAACGCTTCATCCTTTCTTACCAAAGGTAGAATAGCAGCCTTAGTAGGTGCTAATACAGCAGGCAGTTTTAATACTGTTCTTTCGCTTCCGTCTTCTAAAGTTTCGTCTTGTAAACTATTAGAAAAAACAGCTAAGAACATACGATCTAGACCTATTGAAGTTTCTAATACATAAGGAGTGTAGCTTTCATTATCTTCATGATCGAAGTACTGTAGCTTTTTGCCAGAGTGCTCTTCGTGTTGTTTTAAATCGAAATCTGTACGTGAGTGAATCCCTTCTAATTCTTTAAAACCAAATGGGAAATTAAATTCTATATCTGTAGCAGCATCTGCGTAGTGCGCTAAC
>JASBSE010000116.1 GCA_030149115.1 Winogradskyella sp.
TAAAAAAACTAGATGAATCTCACTTTAAAGACTTGGAAGAGTTAATCTCTAAAGACGATATGTCTAAGATTAAAGATCTTATTAAAGGAGAGTTTGATGAAAAGGAGGTAAAAAAGAAAAAGAAGAAAAAGCGCAAAAACAGAAAAAAAGATAAAGATAACTAGACATTATAAGTTGTTCTTAAAAATTAAAAATCTCTATTTTCCTTTAACATAAGATTAACCAAATGCACCACAAGTAAAAGTACTTTTGCTCATCTAAATAAGCAAAACCACTAACCACTTGTAATGAAACTAAATTTACCTTTAATTCTAATCTTATTATTTAACATCTCTCTATCTTTTGCTCAAAAAGACATTAAAATTCAGGGAAGAGTGCTCGAAGAAGGCACAAATGTTCCGTTAGAATATGCCACAATAACACTAAAATCAACTAAAGATAACAAAGTTGTAACTGGCGGAATAACTGATACAGAAGGAAAATTCACCGTAGAAGTCTCACCTGGAACTTACAATATTTATGTAGAATACATTTCGTATGTTACAAAAGAATACCTTAACAAAACTCTATCAGACTCAATAGATTTAGGTACAGTAAGCCTAGCATTAGACGTCGCTTCTTTAGATGAAGTAACAATAGTTGCCGAAAAAACTACTGTGGAAATTAAATTAGATAAAAAAGTCTATAATATTGGTAAAGACTTAACCACTGCAGGTGGTACTGTTAGTGATGCCTTAAATAATGTACCTTCCGTAGCAGTAGATGTCGAAGGCGCTATAAGCCTTCGTGGAAACGAAAATGTAAGAATACTTATTAATGGAAAGCCCTCTGCTATGGCAGGTTTTGGAGATAGTAACATTTTAAGTCAACTTCCGGCAGAAGCTATTGAACGTGTAGAAGTTATCACTTCTCCTTCAGCAAGGTACGATGCCGAAGGAACTGCTGGTATATTAAATATCATCCTTCGTCAAAAAGAAACTCTTGGTTTTAATGGCTCCTTAAACTTTACACTAGGTAACCCAGACAATGTGGGAGTTTCTGCCGCTCTAAATTTTCGTACAGAGAAATTCAACATATTTTCTAATATAGGCTGGCGCTATTTTGATGCTCCAAGAAACAGCTATAGCGATGTCACCTATTTTGATCAAATTGAAGATGGTGTCATAGAAGAACCAGAATATAGAAGAATTATAGAAGATCAGGAAGTAGAACGTCTCAATAGAAACTACAATGCTAATATTGGAATGGAATACTTTCTAGACGACACATCTTCCTTAACAGGTAGCTTATTTTATAGATTAGGTAGTGATGCTGACACATCCTTAAACACTAGTGAGCGCTATAATGATGGTACAATAGTAGAAGAAACTCTAAGACGCGAAAAGGAGACCGAAAAAGATAACAGATACCAAATCTCATTAAACTATGTGAAACAATTTGGTGATGATAGCGATCATAAATTAACAGCAGATTTTCAGTTTGAAAATTCATCTGAGGAAGGTTTCACATTCCTAAACGAAAGATACCTTTTTACAGATCAGACAGACCCAGAGGCTTTTCAAATTGAACAAGAAACAACAACAGAAGATCAAAAAGAATATCTTTTACAAGCTGATTATGTTTTGCCATTAGGTGAAGGGTCTCGATTTGAAGCCGGTTTTAGAAGCACTCTTCAAAATGAGGTAACAGACTATACTTTAGAACAAGAAAATTTAGACAATGGTAATTTAGAAGTCAATGATATTTACACAAATGTTTTTGATTACGATCAAAACGTTAATGCTATCTATAGTCAATATGGCTCTAAATTTGGTAAATTTTCTTTTCTGTTTGGTCTTCGTTTAGAACATACACAATTAAAAGGTAAAATAAATTCAATATTAACGGATGAGGAACTAGTTGAAGCTTTTGGTTTTCCTATAGATACGGATTTTGATAATAATTACTTAGGCCTCTTCCCTACTTTAAACCTAATTTACAATCTAAATGGTTCAGATTCTGATAATGAAGAAAGTATAACTCTCGGTTACAACAGAAGAATTAACAGGCCCAGAGGATGGTTTATCAATCCTTTTCCTTCAAGATCTAGTAGAACTAATGTATTTCAAGGTAATCCTAATTTAGAACCTGCATTTTCTAACACGTTTGATTTGGGATACCTAAAACGCTGGGAAAAGTTTACCTTAACAACATCAGTATATTACCAACATGAAGATGATTCTTTTGAGCGTATACAAGAAAACACAGGGCAACAAACAACAGATGGTATAGACATTATTAGAACCATTCCTATTAACCTTTCAACTAATAAAAGAACTGGTGCCGAATTAGGATTTCTATACAATCCAGCAAAATGGTTAAGACTAAATTCTAGTTTTAATTTCTTTCAATTTGAAACTGAAGGTGATTTCAATGGTGTAGATTACAGTGCAAAAAACACAAGTTGGTTTGCTAGGTTTAGCTCTAAAGTTACTTTGCCTTGGAAAATTGATTGGCAAACAAATGCAAGGTATAGAGGTGCTAGACAAGATGCTCAATCTGATACAGATGGTATTTTATCTATTGACTTAGCATTTAGTAAAGAAATTCTTAAAAATAAAGGTACACTATCTTTAAATGTAAGAGACTTATTAAACTCTAGAAAAAGACAATCTACAACAACGACAGATTTTTTTACAAGATATAATGAATCTCAATGGAGACAACGTCAAATCAACCTTTCTTTTATTTATAGATTCAATCAACAAAATAACAAACGAAATCGATCAGACAGAGGTAATGGCGGAGATGAAGATTTTGATTTTGAAGGATAATAAATACCTATAGTATTTTAGCAACAAAAATGACCTTTCTCATATAAGAAAGGTCATTTTTTAGTTAAATTGCTTACATGAATACCATCGCTGAGCGTATATATGATTATTTAAAAGGATTTCCACCTTTTAATTTACTAACTAAAGAACAGCTTTTATCAATTTCAAAATCTGTAGATGTTATTTATCTTGAAAACAATCAGTATCTTTTTGAAATTGGACAACCGGTTGCTAATCATTTTTATGTAGTAAGAGATGGAGCTATTGGGCTGTTTAGAGCCAATAATAACCTTGTAGACAAATGTGATGAAGGAGATATTTTTGGTCTTAGAGCTTTACTTCGAAAAGGCAAATACAAACTCAATGCTAAAGCAATTGAAGAAACAATAGTATATAGCATATCTCTAGAAAACCTTGAAACATACATTACAGCCAATATTGATGCAAGTCAATTTCTTATGGCAAGCTTTGTTTCAAATACCAGAAGGAAAAACCCTAGTGATGAGGATTTTATAAAAACACTTCAAAATTCATCTGAATACACATATTTACAAACTGCAGATTATTCTAAAAACCCGGTTACATGTGCAATTAACACTAGCATAAAAGATGCTGCTAGTATTATGACTGAGATGCATGTAGGTTCTATTGTAATTGTAGATAATCAAAGGCCTATTGGCATTATTACAGATAAAGATTTACGGACAAAAATTGCAACAGGAAAGCATACTATAAAAGATACCGTTTCTACTATAATGTCTTCACCAGTTATTAGTTATCCAGAAACAATAACAGTAGCTGAAGCTCAAATTGCAATGCTAAAAAATAAGATTACGCATCTATGCATTACAAAAGATGGCACCAATAATTCTAGTTTAACAGGTATCTTATCTGAACATGACATTATTGTACTAAGAGAAAACAATGCCTCAGCTCTTATAAAAGAAATTAAACGAAGCCATTCTGCAGAACAATTAAAAGATATTAGACAACGTACCGAAAAATTATTAGCTCGTTACTTAGAGCAGAAAATTCCTATAGATTTTATTTCAAGATTGGTTTCTGCTATTAATGATACAATAACTCAAAAAATTATTGAGTTTTCTATCTCAAAAATGCCTAAAAATCCACCAACTAAATTTGCATGGTTAGCTATTGGAAGTCAAGGTAGACAAGAGCAATTATTAATGACTGACCAAGATAATGCCCTTGTATTTGAAGATATTGAAGAAGAAAATTATAACAACATAAAATCATACTTTTTAACGCTATCTGATTATATAAACAAAGATTTGGAAACAGTAGGCTTTAAATTGTGCCCAGCAAAGATGATGGCCAATAACCCAAAGTGGTGTCAATCTGTTTCAGACTGGTCACAACAATTTAATAGCTGGATTATAACACCAGACCAAGACAATCTTATGCTCTGTACAATATTTTTTGATTATGAGTATGTCTATGGTAACAAAGAACTAGTAAGCCAATTATCTGAGAGCATATTCAAAAGTATTGAAAGTCATAATATCTTTCTAACCTACTTAGGTAGAAATGCTTTACTTAATCCACCACCTCTAAGTTTTTTTAGACAATTTTTGGTAGAAGATAACGGAGAACACAAAGACCAATTTGATATTAAAGCGCGTGCAATGATGCCTCTAGTAGATGCAGCTCGGTTGTTGATTCTTTCCCATAATATAAAAGCTGTAAATAACACATTAGAGCGCTATGAAAAACTGGCAGAACTAGAACCGCAAAACAAAGACACTTATTTGTTTTGTATTGAGTCCTATAAAAACCTATTAACATTTAGAACAGAACAAGGGTTAAGACATAATGATTCTGGCAGATTTATTGACTTAGAGACCTTAGATAAAGGAAATCGCTTGCAATTAAAACGAAGTTTTAAAGCTGTTAAAGAGGTTCAAGAACTTATTAAAATGCGATTTAAACTATCTCAATTGCTTTAAGATGAATTGGTTTAAACGAAAGTCTTATCCTGAATTTTGGAAAGCATACCTAAGCTCTTTCCAAAAAACTCAACAGCAAAATCTAGAACATATACGATTTGTTGTTTTTGATACAGAAACCACAGGACTCGATACTAAAAACGATAGGATTTTATCCATTGGCTGTATAGCAATAGACGATTTAAAAATTAAAGTATCTGATCAATTAGAATTGTATCTAAAACAAGATAAATTTAATGCGGATACGGTAAAAATACATGGTCTATTAAAAGAAGGTAAATTTATCAAAGTTGAAGAAACTGAAGCTATAAAATTCTTTTTAGAATACGTGAAAAACGCTGTTTTAGTTGCTCATCATGCTGCATTCGATGTCGCTATGATTAATGCTGCACTTTTAAGATTAGACTTACCAAAATTAAAAAATAGAGTTTTAGATACTGGTCATCTCTTTCAGAAAACTAAAATAGATACAAGCAAAACACATTTTAGTTTAGATGAACTTTCAAACCGATTCAAAATCCCACTTCACGACAGACATACTGCTTCTGGTGATGCATATATTACTGCTTTGTTATTTCTAAAACTTATTTCAAAATTAAACACAAACACAAACACAAACACAAAACTAAACTTCAAAGATTTAGAAAGATCTCACAAGCGTATTGGACTGTTGTAGTTCATAAACTTCCTAAAAGCTTTTATATAAACAAAAAACACATCTAAAAAAGATGTGTTCAATGTTTTGACTGGTTAGTTTTGAATTATTTTATAATAACTTTTTCAGTTCTTATAATGCCAGAAACACTAAGTTTTACAATGTAAACACCAGCATATAAAGAATCAACACTTATAGAATTTGTAGTACTTCCGCTTTCTAATGTTTTATTTAAAACTAATCTACCTTGAACATCGTAAAGGCTTAATTGCGAAGGCCCATCTAACTTACCATTAATATTCAAGTAGTTAGGATTAGTACTCGTAAAAATTTCCAGTCCGTTAACTACATTATCATCAATAGATAAAGTTGAAGGTGAAAAATGTAAGAAGAATCTGCCTGTACCTTCTAAATCCTCAATCGCGGTAAAACTATAAGTATTTGAATTTAGTAAAGTGAAAGTATTATCTAAATTATCTTCTAAATAAATATTAATGTCTTCAGACAAATCACTTTCATATATGTTGATACTAATATTATCACCAATTGAAGCATTCATTCCTAAAGGAACCACAACGCTTTCCATATCATCAAAAGATAGACATTGAATTGCAAGATCAACACCAGTATTGTCAGTAACTAAATGAGAATATAATGAAAATTCTGCACCACCAGCATCTAATGATCCCGCATCATAACCTACATCTAAACCAGATGAACAATTATCTGAGAAATAAAAATCTGTATCGTAATTATTTGCTGCATTCTGAATTCTCAAACTAAGATGAGAAATTGAATTATTTCTACCCAAAATAAAATCGTCGTTACCTACAGTTGTTCTCATAGTAGACGTAAAAGATAAATTATCTGTGCCACCTGTACCGTTAGAGAACACATAGAAACCTTGACCTGGAGCTATATTTTTTCCAACATTCTGTATGTTGTTAATGATTGTCCAAATGCCTGACCCATCTGTACCTGCATTATAACCATAAACAGCATTATAATTAGAATCTAAAACATCATTACCAGACGAACCATTCTCGCTAATAAATGTCTGAGCATCAATATAACTTGTGTAAGGATTACCTACTAAATTCCATGAACTAGAAGACCCTGCAGATATTGTCGTATTTACATTTCCTACATTAACCGTACCTGTAAAAACAACAGGACTTCCATCTACTGTTGCTGCCCTATAACCTTTACCTGCTTCGAGTGGTGTAGTTTCATTCACAACTATATCATAATTTTCATAATTACCAGAAACATTGTTAAATGGTGCAAAAGCTCTAAGATTGTTAAGAGCTGCTATGTTTTTATTCCAGTCCGCAAAATCACTAAAGGCCTCCATTGTTCCATCAGTTACCGGTGAAGATACCAAATCATTTCCTCCTCCAGAAGATGAACCAACTTGATTTACAAATCTCTTATATCTTGTTCTACCCGAAACAGTACTGGTAGATGATGGGTTTAAACTTGAGTATGCATCAGAATCAGATTCTAAAACAATATTGTTAGCTGTTAAACTTACACCAGAATCAACAATTAGATTTCCATTAGGATTAACAGTAACAGTATTAAAAGTGGTATTAGATGTTATATTAGCATCACCAGAAACAACAACTAAATCTTCTAAATCTGTGGCTACACCGTTAGGATTATTTCCATCTTGCCAACCGTTATCGTATACGTAATCTGGTCCTTTGTGGATAGTAAAATTATCTTCAACAACCCCATATCTATTTAAAAACTTCATCGAAAGATTATTGCCATCGACTTCTAAAATACCAGTACCATATTGCTTTATCGCATAAAACATGGCATTGTGATCTAATTCACCATTAGCAACACGAGAAGCTGTTGCATTGACTGAGTACACAGTACCTAATCCAGCATTATCACCAACGTTACTTTTACTATATGCCCCATCATTAGTTGGCTTACCATCTCCATCACCGTTTGGACCAACTGCGTGTGTAGCAAAATCAAAAGATGCTGATTCACCATAATGGCCATTAATAAAGTAGGATCTTTCATAAACCTCAGTATGACCAGCTATGATTAAATCTATTCCATTAGCCTCTAGCATAGGTATAATATTTTCACGCATTTCTATTAATTGTATCTCTACTGGATCACCATTATATTGTACGCCTTCCGAAGTATGATATCCTTTTGAATATGGTGGATGGTGCCATATTCCAACAACCCATTGTTGAGTTGTATTTTGAATATCATTTAAAGCCCAATTATACATAGTACCACCTACAGATCTATCTTCATCAAATGAATTTAAAACTATAAAATGGACATTCCCATAATCAAAGGAATAATAAGATTCTGTACCAGACGCTACACCTCCAGACTCACCTAAAGTTGGAAATGTAAAAATATCATAATAAGCACCTATGGGAGCGGATGTATTATTAACATATTGACCATCTATGTTACCAATAGTAGACCAAACAATTGAGTTTTGTAATTTGTTAAAATATGTATTGAACAAACTATTTTGAAATTGAGCATCAGTTCCTTTAGAATCTGCATTATCACCTGTTAAAATAATACCATCTGTAATATTGCTTCCAATGTAGGAATAATAAGCATCACGTACCTCTGCAGCTGCAGCTGAATTAGAACTAAAACCTGCTTTTCCTATACCACCAAGAACCCAAAATGTGTAAGGATTTACTGTTCCAACTACAGGATGAGTCTTGAAATAAACATTAGCATTATTTGATAAAAGACTGCCACCAGATCCTAATCTATAATAATATACAGTTCCGGCTGTTAGTCCTGATATTTCAACTTCATGCTCTGTCTTTAATGTAGCATCATTAAAAGTCGAAAAGCTAGAAAATGTTGCATCAGTACTATACTCAATTACAGAAGTATCATTCACATCTGTACGCCACTTTATAGTAACACCTGTCTCTGTACCTTTCTGAAGATAAGGTCCCCTTTCTATCGTTTGTCCAAATGAATACAACGAAACAAATAACAAAAGTATTATTAAGTAATTTCTTTTCATATATTTTACACTATTTTAAAGCAGACTTTTTCAATTGTAATTCTGAATAAAATTCTCTCATAAATTTAGCATTTCTTAATCTATGGGGTAACTTATTGTAACTCTCTTCAGCTTTTACTATAGAAAGTTCTGCCTCTTTATATTTTTTTTGTTTAATCTGTATATTAGCTAATTTCAAGTAAGCTCTTTCTTTTCTGTTACTTATTTCAATAACTTTATTCTGATATTTTACTGCTGAATCGAAGTTTTTCATATCAATATAATTGGAAATAAGTGTATTATATAAAACGATAATATCTCCTAATTTTTCAATACCTTCAATCAGTATAGACTGTGAACGTTTATTACCGTACTCAGTACCTGTAGAATACCAAGTTTTTGAAGCATATATGTAATCTTCTGGAAAAGTTGTTTCTGAGTTCAACAAAACTTCTTCATATAAGTTTGCAGCCTTCTTGTATTTGCCTCGCCTAGAATATATATCGGCCAATAACTTTAATGCATTGGTATTGTTTGGTTCGTCTCTTAAAATTTTTTTGACAATTCTCTTACAACTTGAAAAATTTTCAAGATGATAGTTGTTTTTTGCTATATAGAATTCCTGCTCCAACGATTCTAAACCCAATTCTTTTGAAGCCTTAAAATCTTTTAAGCTATTCGTATAATTGCTATGTTGATAATAAAGTTTACCTCTTTTAAAATATAGATTCGCACTGTCTGGGTGCTTTTTAATCTCTTCGGTAACGTTCAATATTCGTTTGTGCAGATCACCGTGTGCATTAATTCTTGTACCTGAAAGTACAAACAACAGTATGATGAGTAATTTAAATCGCAAGTTTATATTTATTCGGGACATTAATAGCTTATCAAAAGAAATGAATTTATAAACATGAATTTAATAATTTAGACAAAGTGTAATATTACTTGTTTAAATACAATACGTATGAAAAACAATCGTTTAAAACCAAATTAAACCACTAGTCTTCAAAATGTTAAAATAAAAAAACACATCCGATATCGGATGTGTTTTCTCCTAACTAAAATTAATTAAACAACAGATTATTGTTACATTAACTGCTTCATCATATTTTAAGCTACTACGCTTAATTTCTTTTTTGTTTTGATTTCATTGCCTTTTACCTCAAATTGATTCGAAGTGTTTTTTTCACCACCTGCTTTTAAAGCATTATCACCTGCAAAGAATGTTTTGTGGTCATCACCAAGATCAGAGCCAGCCATTCTTTGGTGTTTTACACAAGACACTCCTTTTCTGATTTCTTCACGCTGCACATCTCTTACATAAGCCAGCATCCCATCCTTACCAAAATAACCTTTAGTTAAGTCATTCATATGCAATGCTGTTGTATGATAAGTTGGTAGTGTAATCAAGTGGTGGAAAATACCAGCTTCTCTAGCTCCATCTATTTGGAATGTCTTAATTTTTTCATCTGCTCTATGACATAATTCCGTGCCATCATATTCAACATTCATAAGGTTGTTTCTATCGTAACCAGTCATATTTTCACCTTCAGCTAACATTTCTTCGAATACTTGCTTGCGGAAGTTTAATGTCCAATTAAATGATGGCGAGTTGTTATACACCAACTTAGCGTTTGGTACAACTTCTCTCACTCTATTAACCATATGTGCAATTTGCTTCACATTTGGTGTTGGTGTTTCAATCCATAATAAGTCTGCCCCATTTTGTAGACTTGTAATACAATCTAGCACTACTCTATCAATATTAGAACCATCTTTGAATTTATATAAACCATTTGGTAATCTGACTGGTCTTACTAGTTTGCCATCACGTTTCAATAATACTTCATCTTCTTTTACTTCATCCATAGTTACTTCTTCAGCATCTACAAATGCTAAGTATTTTGAAGCCAAATCACCTGGTTCTTTACTTACTGGTAATTTTTGTGTTAAACCTGCACCTTCTGAATCTGTACGAGCTACTATAACACCATCGTCTACACCTAATTCCAAAAATGCATAGCGAACAGCATTCAGCTTAGATATAAAATCCTCATGAGGAACGGTAACTTTTCCGTCTTGATGTCCGCATTGCTTAGCATCAGACACTTGATTTTCAATCTGAATAGCACAAGCTCCAGCAAGAATCATCTTTTTTGCTAATAGATACGTTGCTTCCTCATTCCCAAAACCAGCATCAATATCTGCTATAATTGGTACAACATGAGTTTCAAAATTATCAATCTCATTTTGTACATCTTCACCATTAGCTTGTCTTCTAAACAAATCGTTAAGCTCAATAGCATCTGCCTGGCGCAAGAAATCATAAATTTCAGATATTAAGGCAGGTACAGCTGTTTTTTCGTGCATAGATTGGTCTGGTAATGGTCCAAATTCTGATCGCAATGCAGCAACCATCCAACCAGACAAGTATAAGTATCGTTTACTTGTAGTTTTATGATGTTTTTTAACTGCAATCATTTTTTGCTGTGCCACAAAACCGTGCCAGCAGCCTAATGATTGTGTATATTGAGAAGCATCTGCATCATAATCTGCCATATCTTGGCGCATTATGGCAGCTGTATATTTTGCAATATCCAAACCTGTTTTAAAACGGTTTTGTGTTGCCATTCTTGCAGCATTTTCTGGATTGATAGCTGCCCAATTGTTACCGAACTTTGCTTTTAAATCCTTTACAGTTTGCAAAGCAGAAGCATAGTTACTTTGTGATAAATTTTTCATAATTTTGAAGTGTATTAATGATATATTAGATTTAATATGAATCCCGTTTAATGTTGCCGCATTAGCGGGATTATTTTTTATTTTTAAATGCTCTTCGATTGCGCTCAGCGAGACATTAAATTATATTTGTCTATAAGCTGAAAGCGTTAAAAATTCTTCAAACTTTTCTTGAGTTACTAGTTTTTTGAAGAGGTTAATAGCATCACAGAACTTTGTGTCTTTTATCTTGCCTTCACCTATTTCTCGTATGATTTTTTCAACCTCATCATCAAAAATTTCATCGAATAATTCTCTATTAAATTGACGTCCATC